>JBGSSG010000256.1:0-7631 GCA_041737185.1 Anaerohalosphaeraceae bacterium | reverse complement strand
TCCCCGGCCCGGGACTTGCCGTCCGCATCATCGGGGATATTACAAATTCCCGCCTGGACGTTCTCCGCCAGGCCGACGAAATCCTTATCGATGAAATCAAAGCCGCGGGACTCTACCGACACATCAGCCAGGCCCTGGCCGTTCTGCTGCCCGTCGGCACCGTCGGCGTAATGGGCGACGAACGCACTTATGAAAACGTCATTGCCCTTCGCTGCGTCAATACCACGGATTTTATGACCGCCGATTTCTCGCAGATTCCGTATGATGTTCTTGGCCGCATTGCCTCGCGTATAATAAACGAAGTCCGCGGCGTCAACCGCGTCGTCTATGACATCTCAACAAAACCGCCTGCCACTATCGAATGGGAGTAGTTATGCGATTATCTTTGGGAACCGTATTATTTATTCTGTTTGTGATGTCCTGTCCCGGTCATTGCGGCACGGACGCATCGCCTGATGTGCAGCCTAAAAGTCTCGGATACGCATTTGACTCGTTTTACAATCGCTTATGGACCCTGCCCGAAAGCATCTGGACGGATTCGTCCGGGATACTTTCCGACAAAGTCAATATTTACTGGTTTCTTGCCGCCGCCGGCGGCTCAATGGCTATGCGTCAGGGCGGAGCAGACGACCGCATCTTTGACAGTTTCGACGACCATAAGATAATCGCCAACCACAAGGACCTCGACAAATTCGTCGATCATGCCGGAAGTCCCGACGCCCATTTTGTCCTTACCGGCCTGTGGTATCTTTCTTCTGTCTGCAAGTCGGATAATGTCAATACCGAGCGGGCCTGGACGATGATGCGGGCTTTGGCCCTGACCGGCACCGCAACAGTGGGCCTGAAACTGGCTATCAACGACAGAACCCCCAATGACAAAGCCCTTGCCTGGCCCAGCGGACACACCTCAAGTTCGTTCACCGTCGCAGCCGTACTCGACGAATTTTACGGCCCGTCGGTCGGCATCCCTGCTTATATCGGGGCCGGCTTTGTCGGCTACCGTATGGTTGAGTCGGGCGACCACTGGCCCTCGGATATCGTCTTTGGCGCCGTTCTCGGATATATCGTCGGCCATCACGTCGCCGGAGGCAAAGACCTCACCGTCGCGGGTTTCCAGGTACTGCCGATAGCGGACTCCAGCCCCGAGCGCTCCGTTGTGGGGCTTGCCCTGCACCGCAGGTTCTAAGACTTTTTCCTCTGTTCTTCGGCAGGATTTCTTTTGCAAATCCAGCCCCTGCGCCGATACACTATGTTGGTGAACCAGTTTGGAAACCTTTCTTAAAAGTGGAAAAGTAAAGTTATGAGCGACTCCGTATTCGAACCTTCGCAGCGTATCAAACGACTGCCGCCTTACCTCTTTGGCAGACTCAACGCGCTGAAACATCAAAAACGTCAGCAGGACATCGATATTATCGACCTCGGTATGGGCAACCCCACCGACAGCGCACCGCAGCCCGTCATCGAGAAACTCTGTCAGGCTGCTGGCGACCCCAGAAACCACAGATACAGCGCATCGAAGGGAATCTTTAATCTCCGCCGCGAAATGGCCCTTAAGTACGAGCGAAAATGGAACGTCTCGCTCAACCCCGAAACAGAAGTCCTTGCCTGCATAGGCTCAAAAGAGGGTTTCAGCCACCTCTGTCTGGCCATGCTCGGACCCGGCGATACCGCTATCGTCGCCGACCCGGCTTTCCCAATCCACATCTACGGCGTAGCGCTTGCGGGCGGAAATGTCATCTCCGTACCTCTGGGGAACGACCAGAAGTTCATCGATACCATAGCGATGGTCTGCGAACACCTTTTCCCAAAACCTAAACTGCTCATCCTCAATTACCCCCACAACCCGACCGCAATGACCGTCGAAGAGGGCTTTTTCGACGCCGTCGTCGAGCTTGCTCGAAGGTTCGGCTTTGCCGTCATACACGACTTTGCTTATGGCGAGACCTGCTTTGACGGCTACAAGGCTCCGAGCTTTCTGGCCGCTAAGGGAGCAAAAGATATCGGCGTCGAATTCACCACCCTGAGCAAGCCATACAGCATGGCAGGCTTTCGCATCGGTTTTGCCGCCGGAAACAGTCAAATGCTCGAAGCTCTGGCCACCATTAAGGGATACTACGATTACGGCATCTTTCAGCCCATACAGATTGCAGCTATCATCGCTATGCGCCAGTGCGACGACTTCATTATCCGGCAGAACGAAAAATACCAGGCCCGCCGCGACGTCCTCTGCGAAGGCCTTCGGCGAATCGGCTGGCACGTCGATGTCCCAAAGGCATCTATGTTCGTCTGGACAAAATTCCCTCTCGAACATTCCAGCGGAAAAGGCAGCATAGAATTCGCGCTCGACCTGATTGAAAACGCCTACGTCGCTATGGCCCCCGGCAGGGCGTTCGGAGAAAACGGCGAATACTATATGCGCATCGCACTTGTCGAAAACGAACACCGTCTGCGACAGGCTGTCAGAAATATCGCCAGATACATACAGGGTAAAAACGTCCCAGGCAAAAGGAAAAAAAACGCTAAATAGCGGCCGCGTTCTTCCCTTTGTCCTCGGTCCTATAAAACTTCGATTTACAGGACTGCCCGTCCGATAAACAACCCCTCGCAGACTTTTTTATTTTTTTGAAAAATTTCTCTTGACTTTTGTCCGCGCACCTGTTCTAATACCCTCAGCATCAATGGTGGGGAGGAATGGAAAGCATAGTAACAACGTAGTTTGATATTCTGTGACGGCCTTTGTCTTGTTATATCGGCGCTTCGCCGGTACAGCCGTTATGGAATCGGGGATGGTGGAAAGCGTATCTTCTGGGGATGAGGAAAGTTGAAAAGGCTGAAAGGTCTCTGCGCATGGTCCGCGCCGACAGTTCAGTGAAAGTTCGTTTGCCTTGCGTGAAATGTGTGATGTGTGTGTATTTTCGAACTTTAAAAAGTCAACGTTCCTTTAATGCACCCGCGAAAATTATGCGGGAAGGATGGTGAGATGAAACCCTACACTGTTTTAGCGATGGCTCTGTCTGTCTGCCTTATGGCGCCGACGGCCTTTGCGGGCCTGGAATTGTTTTCGCCGGGCTATGGCAGCGGCTCTGCGTACGTTACAAGCACCGCTTATGAAAGCTCAGGCAACTATGTTTATGAGTACGTGATTTCCGGCGTACAGAACGCAAACTTCAGCTTCTTCTCTGTCGCGATCAATCCGGGAGTGGACATAATTAGTTTCGGCTGGGATCCCGGCACAGGAAACCCATTCGCCTGGCAGCCCGTCAACAACCCCCCGCAAAGCATAGAAGCCCTTTTCACAAACCCCATCGGTCCGGGCGAAACATCTTCAACCCTGTGGTTTGTCAGTTCCAAACCGCCTACCGAGGGCATTGGTTCGCTTGCGGGTTTGTCCGGCGGCCAGTACCAATTTGCTGTCGGAAAAGTTCTCATGCCAAACCCGGAACCGGCGACTTTACTGATTTTAACCGCCGGTGCGATTTTGCTTTCGAGCCGTCGCAAAAAATCCGGCCGGCCTTCGTCCAGCCCCGAAAATTCCTGAAAATATTTGTTTTAACCTTCTTGTGTAGGATGGTGAACAATGAAAAACAAAACAGTGTTTCTTGCGTTGCTGTGCTGCTGGCTGCTTGCCGCCGCCTCTGAAGCGGCCCTTACATACCTGCCGGAAAGCTCGCACTACAGCGGCAAAAGCTACTTTAATGTCAATCTCGGCGACAACAATTTGCTCAGCGGAAGGATAGAGTTTGCCGTCTATGACACCCAGCAGTACCCGGATGAATTCAGCGGTTATACCGCCCCAGGCGAAGGACGGTACATATACGCCTATCAGATTATTAATTACAGTACCAACGATTACGGTATGACCAGCGCCGCCGCCGCGTACTTTGCCATACAGGAAATAGGGCTGGGAGCCATATTGTCCGCTGCGAATATAGGCACTGCCGACGGCCCCGGAAGCGGCGACGTCGATGCCACCGACGGGTATTTCAATCCCGACAAGACAAAGGGAATCTTCGAGTTTGACGGCGGTATCCTCGCCCCCGGCAAAGATTCCTGGTTGCTCCTGATTCGAAGCCAAAGAGACTATAAAAAAGGCACCTACTCGCTTGTGCCGCCGACAAACGACGATTCTACCGTAGTGCCTGATGACAATGACGACGCCCCGATACCCGAACCGGCCTCGACATTGCTGCTTTTAACCGGCACGTTTCTCCTTCTAAAACGCAGAAATTCTTAGAAGATATTTTTGTTTAGCCGGGGGGCGAGCAGTATATGTGTATAAACTTAAAACATAAAAAACTCTTTTACGCCTGGCCGCTCGTGCTCTGTATGTTAGTGTCCGCTGGGGCGCTGCCGAGCGAAACGAACGACCAGCCGACATACGCGCTGCTGCTCCAGTCAAGCCCGGTCGATGCGGGTCTTGTCACACCGGGCAACGGCGTCCACAAAATCGGCATCGGACAGACAATGACCCTCACTGCCGTCCCCAGACAGGGATACAGATTCCTGTATTGGCTTGGAGATGTTTCCGCCTTAGGTTCACTTGAAACCACCGTCCGACTCGACAGCCCAAAACTTGTTATTGCCGTCTTCGAAAGAAACAGCTTTGAAGACATAGAAGATGTCGGCATTATCAGAAGCGGTTCGTCTTCCGGCGGCGCCGGCGGACTGCACAGCAACCCGGCGTCGGCAGGTTCAGACTCCGGTATAAGCGGCGGGTCGTATCCGACCGCCTCGTACTCGTCTTCTCCCACGCCTCCTGAAACTCCGGAAAGCGACGATTTTCCCGTCCCGGGCGACGAAGATCAGCCCATTCCGGAACCTGCCACGCTCCTTACGCTTGGCCTGGGAACATTACTGATTACAAGACCCCGCCGAAAACACAAAATTTTAACGGAGCACGCATAGGAAAAGACATTTGGTTCTGGAGGAGGTGTTGTCGAATAAGGCCGAGCGTTGAAAAATACTCGGCTTTATTCCTTTACTACAGCGCAAATAATGCTCGCAACGACGCTACGGTAAAAATCCTAAGCACTAAATTCTAAACAAGCTCTAAATCCAAATGACCAAAAATCCAAACAACTCAAAGCTGCTGATGTGCGGTTTTCGTTTTGAAAATTAGTATTTTGAACATTTGATATTGTTTAGAGTTTAGGATTTAGATATTAGGATTTAGGAATTTGACTCCATTTATGTTTGTCTAACGCCGGTTCTTGTCCTTGCGGAATACCGCTACTACGTTCTCGACACCCACCACGAACAGCCGGTTATCCCCCTCAAAATCCACCGGTATCGCCCCCTTGGGATTAAAAAGCACCTTGTCATACTGCCGCAGCGGAAGCTCTGAACTCATCTCCACTTCCGCCGATACCGAAACAATCCTGCCGGTTATCGTCGGTATTTCGATATTGTCAGGAAGCTGAATCCCGCCCTTGGTTTGCTTCTTGTCCTGGTCTTTGCTTATCAGAACACGCTTGCCGATAGGCTCAATAGTCTCAAAAATATCGCCTTTTATATCCGGTTCGCTCATCTTACTCTTCCGTTTTTTTCACCGTACGCTTTCGCGTGTTCCCGCTTCCTGTTTTCTTTTCCGCCTTGCCGAGAATCCTCTCGACTGCCGCCTCGTCCGCCGGCGGCCACTGACCTTTGCTTTGCAGGTCTTTGAGCATATCTAGTTTGTCCATATTGACGATGGTTCGACATCGCGGAAAACGATTACAGCCCATAAACGGCCCGCGTTTGCTCTGGCGAACGACAAGCTCCCCTTTTTTGCATTTATGACAGGTAATCCCGGTCGGCTGCGGCGCAGGGGCGGGTTTTTGTGGATTGCCGTCTTTATCTACTTTCAATATTGTCTTGCAGTTGGGATAATCCGAACATCCCAGAAACGGCCCGTACCGTCCATCGCGTTTGACCATCGGCTTGCCGCAGTTGGGACATACTTTGTCTGTTGTCTCTTCCTTAATCATTTTTCCATCCTTATCGCACGGACTTGCGAATTTACAATCCGGATATTTTGAGCAGCTTAAAAAACGCCCTTTTTTGCCGAAACGATAGACCATTTTTGCCTCACATTTGGGGCAGGTATAATCGCTCGGCTGCGTCTCGGCCTTGGCGTGTTTCATCTGCTGACTGGCCTGTTCCAGGCTCACGGCAAACGGCTCGTAAAACTCCTTCAGAACGCCGGTCCACTCAAGGTGCTGCTCTTCAATCTTGTCGAGCTGCTCTTCCATATGACGGGTAAAAGCCGTGTCCATTACCTGCGGAAAATACTCGTTCAGCTTGTCGGTTACAATCTCCCCGACGTGCGTTGCAAAAAATTTCTTGTCCGTCTTTTCGACATACCCGCGATCCTGTATCGTGGAAATAATCGAAGCATATGTGCTGGGCCTGCCGATGCCCTCTTTTTCGAGCGTCTTGACTAATGAGGCTTCGGTATAACGAGCCGGGGGTTTGGTGAAGTGCTGCTGAGCATCCATCCATACTGTCGAGACGTTTTGTCCGGGCTGCATTTCCGGCAGCGTCGGCTCTTCAGTCGAGGTGGACCAGACGCGGGTAAATCCGTCAAAGACCTGTACTCGGCCGGAGGCGCGATACATAGATATGCCCAGGGCGGTCTGCGCGGCGATTTCCGCGCGGGTGGTATCCCACTGCGCCGCGGTCATCTGGCAGGCCACAAACCGCCGCCATATCAAATCATACAGCTTATATTGTTCGTCGCTTAGAAAAGACCGAATATCTTCCGGCGTTAAGTCCGGGTCGGTTGGCCGAACGGCCTCGTGTGCCTGCTGAGCGTTTTTGGAAGATGCGTAGAAATTCGGTTTTTCAGGGAGATAATTTTTGCCGAATCGGTGTTCGATAAAATGTCTTGCGGATTGAAGAGCCTCGCCGGACAAATGCGTGCTGTCGGTACGCATGTAGGTAATCAGGCCCAGCGCGCCCATCGAACCCAGGTCGATGCCTTCATAAAGCTGTTGAGCGACCAGCATAGTTTTTTTCGCGGCAAATCCGAGCCGGTTCGCCGCCGCCTGCTGAAGCGTCGATGTTATAAATGGCGCTCCCGGCCTGGACTGCACCCGGTTGGTCGTCAGATTGGAAACGGTAAAAGCGGTACATTCCTGTAATGCTTTCAAAACCGAGCTTGCCTGCGTTTCGTTTTCCGCATGGAAAGCCTTTCCGTTGACCGTGTGCAGTTCGGCCTTGAACGCATTGTGCTTTGACAGCCAGGCGATTTGTTTGGCGACGGTGGGGCCTTTGTCCTCATCATCGGCGTTTTGGCCGACGAAGGCTTTCCACTGTTCGGCCAGTTGCGGCGACGGTTTTGTCGTAAAGACCGCAGGGATAAGCCAGTATTCTATAGGCACGAATGAGCGGATTTCCCGCTCCCGCTCGACAATCAATTTGACGGCGACGGATTGTACACGGCCGGCGGATAACCCCCTGGCCACCTTCTTCCACAACAGCGGGCTGATTTGATAACCCACAATGCGGTCGAGAATACGTCTTGCCTGCTGTGCCAAAACCCGCTGCATATCAATTTTGCCCGGATTGGAAAAGGCCTTCTGGATGTCGTTTTTGGTGATGGCGTTAAAGACCACGCGAAACGTGTTTTCATCCTTGAGTTTCAGCGCCTC
>JBGSSG010000146.1:0-2457 GCA_041737185.1 Anaerohalosphaeraceae bacterium | reverse complement strand
AAAGACGCTTGCCCTTGTCAGGCAGCGTAAGGCCGTCCAAAGCCTTCTTTGTAAAGTTAATACCGTTTCCGTCCTGTTTCATTTTTTTCTTATTGAACCCACGCTGAACGTTTTAAAAAAGCATAATCTGAATATTCCTGTCCTTATCACGGTTACAGATCCGATTACGCCGCCGCCCATCTGGTTTTTTAAAAATGAAGCTGATTTTATCGTATTCAGCGAAGAGGCGAAAGCGTCGGCGCTAAAGCGAAATATCGCTGAGAACAAAATCAATATTTTTCCGTTCGTTCTGCAGGAAAAGTATTCGCAGGAAATGGAGACGAAAGAGATTAAAGCGTTCAAGGCCTTACAGAACCTGAGTCCGGATAGACCGCTTGTTTTAATTATCGGCGGTGCAGACGGCCTTGCCAAAGGCCGAAAACTGCTCAAGCGGCTTGTCCAGGCCGGTCTCGAAGCAGATCTCGCTGTGGTGTGCGGCAAAAATACCAAGCTGTACAAACAGTGCATGAAAATAAAAAAGAAAAACAAAGCCGCCACTATTCAGTTGTACGGCTTTGTTGATTTTGTCTATGAACTCATGAATTGCGCGGACCTGGTCATTTCCAAAGGCGGCGCCTCGACGTTTATGGAAATTCTGATCAGCAGAAAAATTCCGGTGATCAACAGTTACCTGTGGGAACAGGAAAAGGGCAATGTCGACTATATCACCAACAATAATCTTGGGATTTATGAAAAATCTCCCCGCAAGATTGCCGAATTCTGCAAGGCCACGCTCCAGGGTGAAGCCCTGCGCTTGAATTTCAAAGAGAATATCGAAAAGGCAAATTTGGAGAACGGCGGCAGGCGGGTGGCGGATTTTATAAAAAATTATCAGACGATAAAAAAATAACCCGGGCCGAAAAAATCCGGCCCGGGTTGGGGCGTAGCAATCCTAGGGAGATAGCTACTATTTGAGCAGAGTCATTTTTTTGATATGAATGTGGTTATTCACCTGCAGGCGATACATATACAATCCGCTGGGCATATTGACGGCGTTCCAGGTGATCTGATACCGTCCGGCTTGTTTGTAACCGTTGATCAGCTCGGCAACCTGCTGGCCCAATCGATTATAGACCTGGAGCTTTACCAGGCCGGCCTCCGGCAGGGCGAAAGAGATCGCAGTAGAAGGATTGAACGGATTCGGATAATTCTGTTCAAGTGCATAATCGGTCACGACACCGACCTGGCTGGATTCAACCACAGCGGTCGGCACTGCATATTTAAACGAACTCCAGCCGGCGGTCCAGTCGGTGGTACCAAAAGCGCCGATATGCGTGGCGGTCTTGTCGAAAAAGCCGTCGTCCGGAGGGGTAGCGCCGCCCACAGCGACCGGAGAACCGGACAGCGGCATCGCGTTGGGATTGCTGAGATTGAACGGTTCAGCCAGCTTGATCTCGCTGTTTTCGGCAAAGGTTCTGCCGTTGTTGGCCGCAAACCAGGTGGGCATGTTGGCTTTGAAGGTGGCATCGGTAGCGTCAAAATTGGTAGCCATACCACTGAGGATGCTGTTTTTGATATACATATTGCCGTTCTGGGCGTCGGCGATGGTGTTGGCGCCGTCAATGAGCAGGCCGGTGGGCCAGCCCATGAGCAGGGCATTGGTGATTTTGTTCTGCGAAGACCGGCGCAGGTGCATGGCGCGTTTATAGTTGGAGTGAACGGCTGTTGAGCTGGAGGCTTTGGGTCCGATCAGGGTAACGTTCCACCAGGTGGGTCCGGTTCGTGGTGCGTTGGTAGAGCCGGTAGCGTCGTTGTCGGATTCAAAGCCGTTAGAACCGGAGACGTCGGCGACTTCTGGATCACGGACGCCGAGGAGGAACTGGAGTTTGCCGTTGTAACCGAAATCGGAATCGAAATCGTCGTCAAGCCCGGCATAGGCGATGAGGTATTTGGCATTGACAGTACCGCCGAACCACTCGTAGGAATCGTCATTGGCATAACTGACCTGGATATGGTCGACCTGGGTTTTTCTGCCCACGCCGCCAAAGGTGAGGCCGTTGATTTCATTGTTGGGCGAAAAGGCGATGCCGGCGTATTCGATACGGGCATAGCTGAGCACACCGCTGTTGTCGTCGGGATCGCTGCCACCATAAATGTCACCCGGGCCTTCGATGGCGGCAGTACCGCCGGTTACGTTGATGGGCGCTTTGCCGAGGATGATGATGCCGCCCCAGTCGCCGCGCTGCGGTGCCTGGGTGGCCCCTTCCATGCTGAACTGACTGCTGAAGACGATCGGTTTTTGAACGGTTCCCTGGGCCATGATCTTGCCGCCGGGCGATACGATGAGCGAGCCCTGGCTGTTGAATTCGCCGTACAGTCTGGTGCCGGCCGGGATGGTGAGGGTGGCGCCGGAACCCACGCGCACAAAGCCGCGCAACAGATAAGTGGAATCGGCAGACAGCGTACGATTGCTGGTGA
>JBGSSG010000144.1:0-2535 GCA_041737185.1 Anaerohalosphaeraceae bacterium | reverse complement strand
CGATTTTTATGGTTTGGGGCTTGTTTGCCTGGCCTGTACGATACTCTCTGCCGACAGGGGCAAGCCCCTGTCGTATCTGCTTTTCGGTATCTGCGGCGTTTTGGCGATATTCCTGTCCCATCCTGCTGTCTTTGTGCTCTTCGGGCTTGGCATCGCCGGACTCCTCTTTTGCCTGCGACAGAAAAACAGGTGGGTATGGTTCGGCTGGCTGATTCTTTGTGTCCTCTGGGCCGCGGCGTTCTTAGTTAACTTCCATTTTTTCCTGTCAAAGTACCAAACAGCGGATTTTGTCATAAAGCACTGGCAGGACAGGGATGGTTTTTTCCCGCTTGCACAGGGCCCTGTAGCAATGCTGGTGTGGTTTTTCAGAAAGACCGGCCAGGTGTTAAAGCACCCGGGCGGTTTTTCAGTGCCGTTTGTGTACCTTTTGCCTTTGGCTGCCGGTATTTGGGGGCTGTTCTGCAAAAAACGCTGGTTCGTGACGGCCTGTGCCGCGACGGTACTGGCTGCCGTGGCCGCCAGCGCGTTTGAACGGTTTCCTTTCGGGACTCGTGTGATTCTGTTTATTGCGCCGATGCTTCTTGTTTTTATGGCCGAAGGGATTGCCTTTTTTGTACGCGGCATCTGGTGCTGCCGCCGGCTGTCGGCCATAGTATTGCTTGTATTCTTTTTCTATTTCCCTGTTCAGGGGACAGCCGGCCTTGTCGCCGGTCTCGACGAAAAGGAAAACATCAGGCCCGTGCTGAATTATCTTGAGCAAAGGGCCGCTGATGGCGATATCGTCTATATCTATCGGGGAACCTGGGTGGTTTTTGATTATTATCAGCCTCGTTATACATTTGGGCAGAAGGTTCAAATGGTTCGCGGCCGGCGCGAAACGGACCAGCAAAAATATCCCGACCAGCTTGATGCGATTGTGGGAAATCCGCGTGTCTGGTTTCTTTTCACGCACGTCTGGACCGGCCCTGAAATCGACGACAGGCTTTTTATAAAGTTCCGCCTCGACGGCAGGGGAACGCTGCTGGAAAAATTCCAGACCAGGTCTGCTTGGCTGTATCTCTATGATTTAACAGGCTGTACAGACCGGCAAGATTCAAATTGAAGCCGTACGAAAAAACGATACCGCAAGCCTCTACTTTTTGCTGATTAGCGGATACTGTTGTGGGTTTTCGAGGCAGTCGATGTCGAGGTCGACGTCTAATTGCGGCCAGTATAAATGGCTTTCGTGCAGAAGCTGGGCATTAAGAATCTGGCTGATGTTGGCGTTCTTAAACCACGGATACTCGGCAAAAGGCAGAAAGTACTCCATCTGCCCAATTGATACCCATACGCCGTGGATATTAATGTTGGTAATCTCAACTGAACTCATAAAAGAATTGTATCATTTTAGGATTGTTTTTCAAACTGAAAACAGTTTGAGTAGCTTGTTTATATCTGCCGTGGTCAGGAATCGATGTGGAAACCCTGCTTGTCGGAGACAAGCAGGGTACCTACTGGATTGATTTAATCGAACTTATTTTTGAATTTGGCAGTATAAAGCGGAAACGAAGTTTAATGGAAAGGAGTCTGCGGATGGCAAAGGTATTGTATATTCAGGCGTCGCCGAGAGGAAAGCGGTCAAGTTCCATACAGGCCGCAGATGCGTTTGTGGAAGCGTACAAGGCCAAACACCCGGCTGATAAGGTTGAAATGCTGAATCTGTTCACAGCCGATCTGCCGAGCTTTGACGGACTTACCATCGAGGGAAAGTATAACATAATGCACGGCAGGGATTTTTCGCCCGAACAGAAAAAGGCCTGGGACGCGGTGGTCAAAATCATCGACCATTTCAAGTCTGCTGATAAGTACGTCCTGGCTGTGCCGATGTGGAATTTCGGCCTGCCGTACCGGCTAAAGCACTACCTTGACCTGATTATCCAGCCTACTTTAACCTTCAATGTTTCGGATAAGGGGTATGAAGGTCTGGTAAAGGGAAAGCCGGCGATGGTTGTATATGCCCGCGGCGGCAGTTATGCGCCGGGTACGCCGGCGGAAAGTCTTGATTTGCAGAAAAAATACCTCGAACTGGCGCTGGGCTTTATCGGCTTTACAAACATCGCCTCAATCGTCGTCGAACCGACATTGCAGGGCACAGCCGAACAGATAGAAGCAATGACGGAATCCTGTAAAAAACAGGCCCGCAAACTGGCCGAAAAGTTTTGACTTATCCGTTGGCAAGCGGCTCGTAAAAGGTCTTCGGCTCGGGGCCGAGGGTGTTTGTGAGCGTCCCGATTTTTTCGATTGTGCAGTCGATTCGGTCGCCGGGCTGGAGGTATTGGCCTATGGCGTGGCCGACGCCGTGCGGCGTGCCGGTGCATATAATATCCCCCGGCCGCAGCGTCATTATCTGACTTAAGAACGAGACAATTTCATACACCGTATAAATCATCTGCCCCGTTGACGCCTGCTGTCGGACCTGGCCGTTGACCTTAAGCTCCATTGAAAGATTTTGCGGATTTTCTATCTCGTCGGCGGTCGTAATCCACGGCCCGACAG
>JBGSSG010000209.1:0-1853 GCA_041737185.1 Anaerohalosphaeraceae bacterium | reverse complement strand
TGCAATACAGGCCAAGCTGTCTGAAATACTGGTCGATGCGTTTGTCCCCGCCCGCGGCCCGGAGGCCTGTCTTGAAGTCCACCACCGCCAGGCCCCCTCCGCAAGGCACAATCAAATCCACGATTCCCTGCAGTACCACCTGTTCGGAATTTTCCGCCCCAAGCTCTCTGGCGTCGATAGCAAGGGTAAAGGGCCATTCCCGAAGCGTCCGGTCCGGGTTTTGCAAAACTAATTTTCCCGGCTCTGTGCGGAAAAATGCAATGATGTTTTCGATGTCTATAAGCTCTGCCGCGGCCGGGCTGATAAGGCACTGGTCAACGAGGTTTTCAATCGTGCTGCGAACCGATTGTTCGTTCAAATCCGCGTTGAGATTCAGGCGTTCAAATACCAGATGCACGGCAGAACCCCTCCGCAGGGCCTTTGTGCGCGCGGTTCCTTTTTTTGTCTGTTCCAGGGCGGCAGGCGCCGCGTCAATAGCCGGCGTAGTATGCAGGGCAAACTCATCATCCTGATGAGTCAGTTCGGTAGCGGAGATTTTTGCGCTTATTTCCGTCAGGTCTTTGAACGGGTATCGCCACTCAACAGCTTTTTGCAGTTTATCGAGAAGGTCTGCGCCGGCGGGGCAGACCGGCCCCGGACGAATGGCGTCCGGTTCGGTACTAATCCGTTTTTGTTTAAGAATCTGATTTGACAGGTTCTGCAGTTCGTCGAGGTCGATGCGGCGGGCGATAAACAATTCGTCTGTCAGCAGGCGGTTTTGTGTGTCCTCAAAAAAGGCGGCAAAGCCTTTAATGGAGGCGAGGGCGTAAAGAATCCATTCGAAATAATTCTTCGCCTCGTTCAGGTCCCAGTCCGGGATATTTTGGATATCCTGTGTTCGCCGCAGCAGTTTGAGGCATTTTTGCTGTTTTTGGCTGCCCACAAGAATCAGCCGTTCGCGTGCGCGTGTGGCCGCGACATACAAAATCCGCATTTCCTCGTCGCGGTCGATGCGTTTTTGTTTTTCGCTGATAAGCTGATGCGCCAGCGTCGGCAAACGGGATGATTTTTCGGAGTCGATTATTTCAAGGCCGAGGGTCTGTTCGTTTATGAGGCATTGTCCCGATGCGCTTTGGAAATTAAACGGCGCGTTGAGTTCGGCCAGGAAAACCACGGGAAATTCCAGGCCTTTGCTTTTGTGCACACTCATAATGCGGACGCTGTTTTCGGCGGAACTGTCTGGCTGAGCGGGCGCCCAGTCTTGTTCGGAATCTATCATTTGTTCGAGAAACTCGACGAACCTGCCCAGTCGCAGGCTGCCGTGGAATCTGCCGGAGCGTTCGAACTGTATTGCGCGGTCGTGCAGTTTCCAAAGATTGGCTCTGCGCTGCCTGCCGTTGGGCAGGGCTGAGACACTCGCGAGCAGTTGTTTTTCCCTCAGAATCCGGTCAATCAATTCGGACAGTGAGCCGCGAAGGGCATCTGCTCTCCACCGCGACAGGTCGGCGATTGCGAGTTTGCATTTTTCGCGCAGTTTTCCTGCCGGGCCATTCTGCGCGTAATCGGAGAGAATTTCATAGAAAAACCTGCGGTCATTGTCGGATTTTTTTTCGCTTGCCGCCAGAGCGGCCAGTTCGGTATCGGCAAATTCAAACAAGGCGCTTCGCAGCAGTCCGGCCAGCTCTATGTCTCTTAGCGGATTATCGAGGACTTTAAGCAGGGAGAGCATATCGGCGATTTCTGTGGCGGCCAGGTATCCGCAGGCGGTCTGGCTGCTTACAGGCGCCCCGGCCAGCCGTAAAATCTGCACATAGTCGTTTGCCCTGCGTGAAAGGGAACGCATAAGAATCACGATGTCGCGGTACTGCACATCG
>JBGSSG010000134.1:0-3787 GCA_041737185.1 Anaerohalosphaeraceae bacterium | reverse complement strand
GCACAAGAACCGCGCGGGCCAGCAGATGCAGTTCCTTAATCAGCAGCCCGCAGGCCCGGCCAAATTGCGCGTCTTTGTAATCGGAAAGGGTTTTGATATTTTCCGCCCCTGCCGCTCCGCACCATCGCTTCTGGGCAAACGGCAAATCCATACTCACGGTCAGCACCTGCACCGCCCCGCCGAGCCTGCCCGCTTCCTCATTGAACCGGCGGGTCTGCAAATCACATACAGGCGTATCTAAGGACGGCACCGAAGAAATTACCACAATCCTGCCGGCGTACGACGATATTTTTACATCCGAAAGGTCGTCTGCCGTCAGATTAGCGTCCGGGACTTTTTGCCCGATTTTAAGCTGTGGACCGACCAATGTAAGCGGCCCGCCTTTGAACGTAATGATTCCTGTTGTCTCCTGCATTTTTTCGCTCCCTTGACAGCCGAGCATCATTATACATGCCGCCGCCAAAATCCAAATAGTTTTTTCCATACTGTTATGACCTGTTAAAAATCGGGAGGCCGGACCGGCCCGCCCAGCCGGCGCCGGCCATCCCTTCTGAATCCGCCGGCCAGTACATATCCGCCCCAACCGGCAAACTCATTCTTAATAATTCTTCGCCTCAAGCTCGAAATACGCCTGCGGATGCGCACAGGCCGGACAAACATTCGGAGCCTCATCACTCTCGTGAACATAACCGCAGTTTCGGCATACCCAACGGACTTTCTCTTTCCGCTTAAACACACGACCATTCGCTATGTTCTTCTCCAAAGCCAGATACCTGTCTCTGTGTCGTGCCTCGGCGACAGCTATTTTGCGGAACACGGCCGCTATCTCGGCAAAACCTTCCTCATCGGCGACCTTCGCAAAACCCGGATACATCTCGGTCGTCTCGTAATTCTCACCGGCAGCGGCTTCTTTTAAGTTCTCAACGGTCTTGCCGATTACCCCCGCCGGGAATGCCGCCGTGATTTCCACCTCGCCGCCTTCGAGAAACTTGAACAATCGCTTTGCGTGCTCCTTTTCCTGACCGGCGGTCTCCTCAAAAATGGCCGATACCTGCTCAAGCCCGTCCTTTTTCGCCTGACCGGCAAAATAAGTGTACCTATTGCGAGCCTGCGATTCGCCGGCAAACGCCGTCAGCAGATTCTTTTCCGTCCTTGTACCTTTCAATGCCATAATACTGCCCTCTCTTTCTTAAAAATTAACGCCTTACTCATTCTTCTGCGGACATTTATCGCACAAACCTTCAAAATAGACTGTTTTTCGCATTACACGAAACCTTTTGCCCAGTTCTTTCGGTATCTTGATATTATCAAACGGCTCATAATGAAAATCGATAATCCTGCCGCACCCAACGCAGCGAAAATGCTGATGGTCGTCGAGTCCGCCGTCGTAGCGTCTCGGCTGGCCGGTGCCCTCGACCACAAACGCCGCTCCAATCCGGGTCAGGGTCGTCAGCGTCCGGTTGACCGTATCAAACGAGACGCTCGGCATCTTTCGTCGAACCTGCCTGTAAATCTGCTCGGCGCCGGGATGCTTGTCCGTTCCCAGCAAAACCTCATATACCGCAAGTCTTTGAGGGGTGATTTTCAGGCCGTTCTGCCCGCATCGAAGCCGGAATAATTCCAGCCTGTCCTGTTTCCATTGTTTTGTCCGATTTTTTTCCATTTATCAAAAACCTTTTAACCAGTTATTACTACTATTTAGTATTTACTCCTATTTGTCAAGAAAAAAAACGGGAAAATGTCAAAAAACTCTAAAAATCTCAGTTGGCCGCGGACATAGAAGCAACAACCGTCGTTACCGACTTGCCCGGGCAATCCACGGAGATTGCTCCATTCTCTATCGGCCCTGTCTGTAAACGTTTATAATTATACTCCGGACAGGTTTGGCGCACTTCCGAAATCCGTCCCTGAGCAAAAGCGCTTAACGGATACCTGGTTCGAATGGCTTCCTCGCCCTGATTAACAGTTATAAAAATCAGTTCCCTTCCGGACGAATCCTTAACTTTAGGTGAAATCCACGTCGTGGTCTTGCAACGACTGTCTGAATCATGGGCGTAAGCCCGCTGTGTTCCGGGCCGAAGGTGTCGGCTGTAATGCGCAACGGCCCAGTACGACTTGCGTTTTTCAAGGCCCGAATCCATAGCGTTAAAGATAAAACCCGCTTCCCACATAACCCATGCGTTGGCCTGCAGAATATCAAACGCCTCGTGCAGCTTGCCGGCATAGTTCATCATTTGCAAAAGCTCCATCCCCGGCTCGTTTTTAGCGTTTGTCCAGTCCCCCCATTCGCTCATCCAAAGGCTCTTGCGTGTCCGGGCGGCTATTGAAGCCCACTCTTTAAGCCCCCCGCCGCTTGTAACGTATTGATGACAGGCAAGCACATCTAAAGTATTTCCCAGTCCCGCCTTGAAAAGGTCCTTTAGATAATCCGCCGTGGTTGCATAAGCGGCGTCATAAGCGATAATTTTTGTTCCGCTCATACCTTCGGTTTTAAGGCCGGTCTCAAGAAGCCGATACAGGATAATCGCCTGGTCGGAGCTTACATGACTTCCGGGCTGGCCTCCGCCCGCCTTCCACCAGTCCGCCTCCGGCTCATTAATCGGGCAGACGTAGTCAAACTTTATCCCCCACTCGTCGCGGAAATGCTTCATAACATCCAGTATATGTTTGATAAATCGTTCTTCTTTCCCCGACTGAAGGTTATCGCTTTTGCCGTCAACGCTGCCTGCGGCACAGCCGCTCACCGAAAGCCAGTACGGAACTCCGTACCAGCTCGCCCACATAAGAGCGCCTCGGTCGGCGGCGCCTTTGCCCAGCCAGAACACATCCTCGTGTCCTTCCCAGTTGAATTTGCCGTCCTCGTATTCAAAGGGCTTATTGGCCGTTTTCGGCAGACGATTCATATGGTTATGTCCCGGAGCATCCGCAATGGGTATCGGATACCGGCAGATATTCAAACCCAGCCCGTCGTCCTTGAGGGTGTACAGCGTATCCAGAATCCCCTCTATCTGCTCTTTTGTATATTTGGCATACCATATCGGCGTAGATTGCTCCATATTGCCCTGCCCGAAACCTTCGAGAACCTGATATCGCTGTTTCAGGTCTATCCTTACATAGTTGACCTTTGTTTCAGCGGACATCGCCTTACAGGCCATAAGCAATAAAAATAAAACAAATGTTCGCCTTAAATAATGCATCGGCTTTTCCTTTCGTTCTATGGCTCGGTTAATGATTTCAATTCCACACTGACTCCCTCCTGTCCAAGTTCCGCAAGGGCATAACAACCTGCCCGCAGCGGCCCCGGATTGACCAGCGTCGTACAGCCAAGAGCATCGGCCCCCGGCGATTCGTGGATATGGCCGGAAACCGCCAGCGCCGGGCGATGCCTTTCAATAAAATCTCTTATCGACCTGCTGCCGGAGTGTCTGCCGGGGGCAGCCTGATCCAGCAGCGTATCCCAGGGTGGCTGATGTGTTACAAGAACAAGACTGTCGTCCCGGCGGCAGGGACTGTCCGCCAGCGCCTTTTGCAAAGTATCTTCGAAGCCGTCCTCCGAAGTCTCATTAGGAGTTCTTCCCGGACAGGGCAGCGACCTTCCCGCCCCTGCGAATAAATACTTCCCTATTCTTATCGAGCGGCCATCAATGCCCCAATCGCTTTTTTCAAGGAATTGAGCCGCCTCCGGCAAATCACAGTTGCCCGCGACCGCAAAAAGCTGTTTCCCGCAGCAGGCCAGCGCTGTCAGAATTTCCTTAACTTGGTTTGCCCCGCCGAAATTCGTAATATC
>JBGSSG010000130.1:0-2079 GCA_041737185.1 Anaerohalosphaeraceae bacterium | reverse complement strand
GGCTGCCGCGGTCAAATCTACTCTTGGCCCGCGCGGCAGGAACGCTATCATTGACAAGGGCTGGGGCGGCCCAACCGTCACAAAAGACGGCGTAACCGTCGCCGAGGAAATCGAACTGCTCGACAGAACCGAGAATATGGGAGCCAAATTGGTCAAAGAGGCCGCCGCCAGAACATCCAAAATTGCCGGCGACGGCACAACTACCGCGACTGTTCTGACTGAAGCCATCTTTAAGGAGGCATTTAAGAACCTGGCCGCCGGCGCCGATGCAATGTCCATTAACAGGGGCATACAGAAAGCCGTCAGCGCTGCCGTCGAGGTACTTAAATCCCAGGCAAAACCCATCGATATCTCAAGAAAAAATGACATCGTGAGCATCGCCTCCATCTCCGCAAACAACGACGCTGAAATCGGCCAGAAAATGGCCGAAGCGTTCATGCGGGTCGGAAAAGACGGCGTTATTACCGTAGAGGAAGGCAAAAGCCTCGATACGGACGTTGAATACGTCGAAGGTATGCAGTTCGACCGGGGATATCTGTCTCCCCACTTCGTAACCAACCCGGACAATATGACCTGCCAACTCGAAAAACCTTACATCCTCGTCTATGAGGAAAAAATCACCAGCGTCGCAAAGCTCATACCGCTTCTTGAGACCGTTGCGAAAAGCAAACGCCCGCTTCTGATTATCGCCGAAGACGTCGAGGGCGAGACTCTGGCCACTCTGGTCGTCAACAAACTCCGCGGCATCCTCAATATCGCCGCTGTCAAGGCTCCGGGCTATGGAGACCGCCGAAAGGCTATGCTCGAGGACATCGCGATTTTAACCGGTGCGCAGCCGATATTCAAAGACCTCGGCGTCGAACTGGACAAAATAAAGCTTTCACAACTCGGAAGTGCCCGCAAAATTACCATCGACAACGACAACACCATCATTGTCGAAGGCGCAGGGGCCGCTTCAGCCATTCAGGGCCGCATAAAACAAATCAAGAGCGAGGTTGAAAATACCACCAGCGACTACGACCGCGAAAAACTCCAGGAACGCCTGGCAAAACTCACCGGCGGCGTCGCTCAGATTCGCGTCGGCGCAGCGAGCGAAGCTGAAATGAAGGAAAAGAAGGCCCGTATCGAGGACGCACTGCACGCCACCCGTGCCGCCATCGAGGAAGGCATCGTGCCCGGCGGCGGCGTTGCCCTTGTACGCTGCATCGACGCGGTCAAAAAACTTAAACTCCAGGGCGA
The DNA here is from genome assembly GCA_041737185.1 of Anaerohalosphaeraceae bacterium. Classification (GTDB taxonomy): domain Bacteria; phylum Planctomycetota; class Phycisphaerae; order Sedimentisphaerales; family Anaerohalosphaeraceae; genus JBGSSG01. The sequence goes on along the minus strand of JBGSSG010000130.1, from coordinate 840 downwards.
TGAAAAAACCGGCGCCGATATCGTTGCAAACGCCCTCAAAACGCCCTGCTTCTGCATCGCCGAAAACGCCGGCGCCGTCGGAACAATCGTCGTCAACAGAGTCGCACTGGGCAAGGACGGCTTCGGCTACAATGCCGACAAGGACTGCTTTGAGGACCTTATCGAGGCCGGCGTCATAGACCCGGTAAAGGTAACGCGAATCGCCCTGCAGAACGCCGCCTCCGTTTCAGGCCTGCTGCTTACTACCGACTGCGTCGTTACCGAAAAGCCCAAACAGAAGGACAAGCCCGGCGGCGGGATGGGCGGAGGGATGGACGACGCGGGCGGTATGGACGATATGGATATGATGTGAGCCGGAAAACTATAACAAAATATAAAATAAACCAAAAATGACAGGAGATTTTAATATGAAACTTGTACCACTCGAAGACCGTGTCGTCGTAAAACCCCAGGAAGCCGAAGCAAAAACCGCCGGCGGCATCGTTCTGCCGGACTCCGCCAAGGAAAAACCCGTTATGGGAAAGGTCATTTCAGTCGGGCCGGGCAAACTGGCTGACAACGGCAAACGAAACTCAATGTCCGTAAAGAAAAACGATATCGTCCTGTACGGAAAGTACAGCGGAAGCGATGTCGAACTGGAAGGAACCGAATACAAAATCCTGCGCGAAAGCGAAATCCTCGGCGTCATTGAAAAGTAACGACAAAAACAACCGGTAAACAAACCGGATAGGCTGGAGGTTTTACAGATATGGCAAAACAAATGATGTTTCAAAATGCCGCCAGGGGCCAACTGAAAGAGGGCCTGGCAAAACTCGCCTCGGCGGTCAAGGTTACTATGGG
>JBGSSG010000119.1:0-5332 GCA_041737185.1 Anaerohalosphaeraceae bacterium | reverse complement strand
TGCCTCTGTGCCGATAGTCAGTACCTCGTCTATGTTTTCGGCCAGCCTGAAAAAGGTTTCCACGGGACGTGTGTGAGAGATAATTTTCAGCCGGCAGTCAAAAATTATCAAACCGATTGGCAGGGAATCAAGAAGTGATTGCGTTAAGTCATCAATAAAAAGACCAGAATAGTCCTTTAATGTTGTCTTTTCAGGACTTTTGTGCCATTTTTCACCCGACATACATCTTATTAAACCAACCAAAAATAAAAAATCAACAGCTATGTAGAAAAATAACAACAAGCAGCTCCGAAACCTTAAAAATATCTTCCCGAGAAGAATTAAAAGTACAGTCTTATCATCATATTTTACGATAATAAAAATAAGCGGACGTTTCGCAATTTCAACAGCAAAGACGTAGCCTCGGCAGTCTGGGAATGTGAATCTCTGCTGGTACTCATCTAACATCTGATATTATAAGACCTTAAAGATTTAAGCAAAATACGTAATAGCCGAGGTATCTTAGTGGCATAAGATTTGCCATTTTATTAAAGGTCCCTGATATCAGGTTCCTTACCAGGCACGGAGGCGCTGAAATGGACGCAGAACGAAGAAAACACAAAAGGCTGCCGTTGCGGTTCTCGGTTCTCTGCCAAAGGGTGGGTTTGTCCGACGGAAGGCTCTACTGCGGAAGTACCGTCAACATCTGTCCCGGCGGGATGCTTGTCGAGGTCAACAACGCGCAGTTAAACGACGGCGAACTGGTGAGCGTCGAGATGTCCGTCCCGCCCACAGAGGGGCTTCTCGAATTCGGAGGCAGCTTCTCAAGCTACGCAAGGGTGATTCGCACCGGAGGGGAGCAGGAAGCTGAAATGGTCGGAAGTTCAATGGCCAATGCCGTGGCTATGGAATTCTGTGAACCCCCGCGACTGAGAATCTGACCCGTCCTTCCCGTTTGCCATTCGTCAATTGACAGCCGCGAATGCGGACGCGGTTGACATTTGCACTTCATCGAATACAATCTTCGTAATGCTTTACCGATGCGCTATGATTTTATTGGTTCTGGCGGGGTGTACAGATACTTCTGTTCGGCCCGGCGACAGTTCCGAACTAAAAGGCCTGAAACTTCAGGACTTAAAGCCCACAGGCTCCGCCCTCGAATTCCCTAAGATAATTTTTGACGTCGTGTTGTTTAAGGCGCCTTCGGGAAAAGCGGATTCGATTAAAACAGCCTTCGAGCCGCTAAAGAGCAATCCGATACATTACGCCGACAGTTCCGCCTTCGAACAGAATGGCCTGTTCGCCGTTCGCGGACAGGCAGAGCAGGGCGTTTTGCTTACCGAAGTGCTGGCCTCCATTGGCGCCAAACGACTCAGCAGAACCTCGATAATCCTTTTTGAACAGAAACCCGAACTACTTCCCGCTGAATTTGTTCCTGCCGAACTTCTTACCGCCGAGCGATACATTTCTTACACCGATACCGGCGGCGCCGAACGAACGATTATTACTCCGCCGGGACAATTGCTCTGGCAGCTCTGGGCCTGGTCGGATTCGTTTGTCCATAACATAGTCAATGTCGGACTTATGCCGGTATTTGTTCCGCTGGCCGGCGCCGAAATCAGAAACGTGACGGGACTGGCAGATGCTCCAAGGCAAACCTTTCCAAGCCAGCAAATCAGCCTTTCTATGCGAAAAGGCGATTTTGTCCTGCTCGCTCCCTGTCGGCTTACGGAACGAAGCACGCTTGACCGCATGCTTTTCTGCCCGACCGCCGAGAGGAAAAGCGTACTGCTGTATGTCATTGTCTGTGCCAAAACGGAGAACTGAATGACAGAATCCGGCAGATGTCTTCCAAAAACTAATCTTGCCCTTGTCGGCTGTAATGATTACATCGCTCAAAATGTACAAAGCTCGCTCCATAGGGTTTTTGCTCTGCTTGGCGGTACCGAAAAATTCTTTGCAAAAGGCGACCGCGTCCTTATCAAGCCCAACCTTATTATACCTGCCGGTCCCGATTGCCCCGCTGTGACCCACCCGTCTGTTATTATCGAAGCCGCTCGTCTGGTAAAAGACTGCTCGGCTCTGCCGATGGTCGGCGACTCGCCGGCCTGGGGAAATACGCACGCCTGCCTTGAATCGCTCGGTATTGTCGATGAGCTGAAAAAAATCGGCGTTCGAATCACGCCCCTCGATAAAACGGTCCGCATTAAACTCGACGGCTCCTGGGTAAAATTAAGCCGAACCGCCCTTGAAGCCGATTGCATCCTCAATCTGCCCAAATTAAAGTCTCATCAGCAGCTCGGAGCAACCTTTGCCGTGAAAAATATGTTCGGCTGCGTCGTCGGAAAACAAAAACCCCTCTGGCACTTCGCCAGGGGTTCCGACCCGGAGCGCTTCTGCACCCTGCTTATTGAAATCTATAAAAAGCTCTCCCCATCGCTTAACATCATTGACGCCGTCGTCGCTATGGAAGGTCAGGGACCCATCCGCGGCAATCCGAAACATATAGGCGTCATAGTCGCCTCAAAAGACCCCATCGCCTGTGAACGCATTTGCTGCCGTCGGATTGGGATTGACCCGGCCCGGCTGCCGATTATTCAGACCGCCGAAAAAATCGGTTTCGGCTGCCGCAGTCTCGACGAAATCAGCATCCTCGGCGACGACTGGCAAAAATTCGTCTGCCCTGATTTCCGGCAGGCCCAGCTTACTCCTCTGCGTTTTACCCTGCCAAGAATATGCAAAAGCGCCGCAAAGCAGTTGTTGATACTCATCCGCCGTGCCTTATCCTGAATGCTGTTCGCTGAACGCTGACATGACCGCCTCTGCCAGAAGCCGGGCCTGCCAGCGCATTAAAACCCCTTCCTCGATAAGCCGTTCTAAGTCTGCGTCCGGCCCTGCTGCGATTCTGCCCAGCGCAGAACGGCTGGCGATTGTCTCCGGCTGCAAACCAAGACCTTCAGCCGTCTCCTGACACCTGTTTCTAAGATAATCGATTCGCCGTAATATCCGCACATCGGGGCGATTGCTCCGCTCCGCCTTCAACTGTTCGGGCCATCCGTCGGCATCGCCTGGCAGCCCGCGCTCCAGAGCCTTCTGAAGCGTTCCAAGACGACTTCCCCGCAAATTCCTCGGCAGTTTCCCAATCGTTTCGACTGACGGATTTTCCTGATACTGCGCCTTTCTCGCTATCGACAAAAGCTGTTCGTTTCCGATGATGCGAAACGCCGGCACATCGGACTTTTGCGATTGCTCATCCCGCCAGTACCACAGGGATTTAAGAAACTCAAGCCCCCTGCGCGAAAGTTCCCTGCTGCCCCTGATTCGCCACTGATTTTCCCTGTTTTCGGTTTGTTGATGCTCCATCGCCGCCCTTTGACAGCTTTCCCGATGCCAGGAAAGCCTGCCAAGTCTTTGAAGTTTTTCTTCGAGAGCATCCCAAAGCATCAAAAGGTGATGTGTATCCGACGCCGCATAGCTGAGCAAATTCTCACTCAGCGGACGGGCCGACCAGTCCGCCCGCTGACTTACCTTGTTTATCTCAACGCCGAGAACATCCTCAAGCATCCCCTCAAGCCCCAGCCTTTTTAGCCCCAGCAGCTTTCCGGCCAGCATTGTGTCGTAAATCTGCCCTCGCGGGAAAAATCCGAAATCCTTTTTCAGCATTCGCAGGTCATAACCGGCATCGTGCAGCACAATCCCTTTTTCCGCCAGCACGCCCAGCAGGCCCGACAAATCCAGTCCCGCCAGGGGGTCAACAATGACGTTTGTCTGGTCGAAACTTAGCTGAATCAGGCAGACCTTCTGAAAATAGTGATGAAAACTATCCGCCTCTGTATCCAGGGCGATACTGGCGGCTTTTTGGAGTTTTTCTGTCAGGCCGTCAAGCTCGGCCTGTGTCTGAATGAACCTGAATCCGATATCTTCTTTTTTCGTCAAGTTGCCGCCGGTTAAAGAATATGCAGCCTGCGATGTCTCCGTTGATTTTATTTCTGCCTGTCCGGGTTCCATTCAAGAGTGCCCAGCCTGTCTTCGGTGATGAATTCTGTGTGCCCGTCGGCAAAAGCTATGTTGCAGCCGGAATGCCCTGTGGATTTATGACGCAGATATAAATCCTCCGGCCCGCCCATCTGGTTGAAGCAGTCTTTGTAAACCATCGGGCCGCCCTGATAATTATAACCAGATTCTTTCAAAAACTTATAATGTCTGCGATTAGTTATCGGGAAGCTGCGCTGACCCTCTTCCATTCCCATATTCGTTTCAAAGAACAAAACCGTATTTGCCGACAGTTCCCCAAGTTTCATTCCTGCGATATTTTTATTCATCGCGTACGAGCTTTCACCTTCAATCATTTCAGAGTCCGGACAAAGAAAAGACTTTGGGGCCACATCGGCTTGTTCGATAAGCAAATCGCACCAGTTTTCAGTCGGCAGCATGTCGTCATTGTCGTTGGCATAAACCATCATCGCTGTCGAAAGTCCGTGCAGGTTGGTGCCGCAGATGACCCGCTGGGAAATGTGCCTTACGTTTGACAGGGCAGGCATTAGTATCGCAAGAAGCATCGACAGAACAGGAAGCATAATAACCATTATCGCCGGTACCGCTATGCCTGTGACGGCCAGACCTGTGCCTTTGAGCAGCCCCTTGCTGCCGCTGATTTTGACCAGGGCGATGATTCCGCAGATAATCGCCGGCAGCGCAAGTATGGGCCAGAAGATACACGTGGCGGTAAGAAGCCCCATAATCATTGACCAAACCGCCAGTTTGGAAGTTTTTGCCTGAATTGGCGGTACGGCTGGCTGAACAGGCATTTGCTGGGCGGACATATCTGTCAGAATACAGCCGCAATTTACACAAAAGCTTGCCCCCTGTGGATTTCCGGTTCCGCATCTTGGACAGTTCATAAAACCTCCTTCAAAAAGTTTGTAAGCTACGAATTTGTTTGTATTCTTATCTGTATTGTGCCAAAAATGCCCTGAAATATCAAATGCAAAAAAAAATTACGACTGTTTTATTTTAATTCATTTCTCTGTCCGCCAATCCACCTCGGTGGATAAATGTCCTCTGTGACCTCGGAGCCTGCCCCCGCGCAAGCGGGGGGGCTAAACTTCTTTTTGTTAGAGTCTTTAAAACAAAACCCTGATACGCAAAGAGGTGGATATGACTAATTTAAGTGTTTCACAATTAAGAACCCATATCTCGGATTTTGTCAGCCGAGCCAGACTCAAAACGACTTCTGCTCGGTCCGTCGGATTATCTCGTTCTGCAAATCCGTCCCAAGGTCCGTGAAGTAATCGCTGTACCCCGCCACCCTTACAATAAGATTCCGGTATTCCTGCGGATTTTCCTGCGCCTG
>JBGSSG010000126.1:0-5060 GCA_041737185.1 Anaerohalosphaeraceae bacterium | reverse complement strand
CCGATTCCAGAGACCAATACGCTGATAGTTACGGATTACGCGTACCGAATGGAGCGGATTACGGAAATTCTGCGGATGATTGACGTGCCCGGCGAGCCGAAGGAGTTTATGTTCCGTCAGCTTCAGTTTATGCAGGCCTCGGAGATTTTGCCGAAGATTCAGCAGCTTGCGGCGCAGCTTGAAAATGTGGCGGTACATTTGAGCGTCAGGCCGCAAACGGCGACCCCGGTTGACCCGCGGGCTAACCGGCAGCAGCCTGTTGCGCCCGGCCAGCCGCAGGCGGGCGCAGACAGCCGGCAAACGGTCTTTCTTGACACTGACGACCGGACCAACAGGCTGTTTATAATAGGCTATGCCGAGCAGGTTCGCATTGTCAACGACCTGATAGACAGTCTTGACGTGCGTCAGTACAGCCTGCGTTATGTAAAGGAGTACCCGATTAAAAACGTGGACGCATCCGAGGTTGTGAGCGTTCTAAATGAGCTTAGTCTTGCCAAGGTGAGCGTGAGCAAGCCGACGACTGCGACGCAGGCGCGTCCAACAATGCCCGTCCGTCCCGGTCAGCCTGTCGTGCCGGGCCAGCCTGCGCCGCAACCACAGACTTCGGCGGCGACGACGGTTTCAGGCGGGGCCGACCAGCCGTATATCGCAATCCGTACCGCGACCAACTCGCTTTTAGTCAACGCCACAGCCGAGCAGCACGAGGCCATCGAGCTGGTCATTTCGTATGTCGATGTTGAGCAGAAAGACAAACGCACGATAAACGAGTATGAAATCCAGAGTGTTGACGCGGGCCTGATTGTTCAGACGCTCGGCAATCTTGGAATTATCTCTGCGCAGGCGGCAGCCGCCGCCGCGGGCACAGGTTCTGCCGGGACATCGGCGGTCCGCGGAGGCGGAGGCGCTGTTTCATACGGGCAGCCCCAGCAGGGTATGCAGGGTATGCAGGGTGCGGAGGGCGCGGTGTCGTTTCTGCCGACCGCCGGTGGCGAGACCGTTACCGAGCTTGCCGCGACGGAGCCGCAGATAGCGGTGCTTGAGACGACCAATTCGCTGCTGGTATTTGCCACGCCGCGACAGCACGCCGCGATAGCGCTGGTCATAGCCCACGTTGACAGACAGCTTGACCGAATAACAACTCCGTATGTTGTATATCCGCTTGAAAATCAGAAACCAGAGGATTTGGCCAAGGTACTAAATGATTTGATTAAGGAAACCGTCCCCGAACAGGCCGGCCCGAGCAGTCCCGATGCCAAGATACAGACCCGTCCGACGGCGACAACCACGTCGCCCTCGCGTGAGGAAGAGAAAATAAGAATTATTCCGGACGAGAGTTCTTATTCTCTTATTGTATTTGCCAACAAGAAAAATCAGCAGTGGATTGCGTCGTTGATTAAACAACTCGACCAGTATCGCCCACAAGTACTGCTCGATTGCACGCTGGTGGAGATTACAAAAAACGACCAGTTTGCATTTGACCTGGATGTAATCTCCAAGAAAGGCGGTCTTGGCAGTCCATTTAGGCAACTGGTTAACCCAATCACCAGTTCAACTTCTGTTACCGCCACGAATGGAACGGCACTTGAGGGGACGTTTAATTCTGCCGCCGAAACCCTATCTGGGTCGGCCTTCTATGGCGACGATAATATCCAGGCCTTGTTGGGTTTGATGGACAAAAAGCAGTACGGTCGTGTCCTGGGCAGACCATCTATTCTGGTCAAAGACAACGAGGAAGGTGTTATTAAGTCGGAAAATGTCAAATATGTCGCCTCATATTCAAGTAATACGGTGACGCCCGATCAGGGTCAGCCACAGGTCAGTACGAATGTTGAGTTTAAGGATTATCCGACGGGTATTACGCTGACCATCACACCACATATTGCCTCGGAAAAGCTGATGCAACTGGAAATTGAACTCGACCGCAAGGATCTTGACCCGTCGGATAGCAGCGGCGGCACCGTCAGCGTCAAGGGAGACGATTATCCCAAGCCGTTAGATACCGTAAGCAGCAATATAAAAACCTGGTCGATTGTGCCTTCTGGAGCCACTATCATTCTGGGTGGAATTGAAACCATTAGCCAAACTAAGGGAGTCAGCAAAATACCTCTACTTGGCGACCTGCCTCTGGTGGGATTGCTTTTTCGAGGCATTGCCCAAAATGATGACCAGTCTAAGTTGTATATCTTTGTCAAGGCCAACATTATCAAGGCTGGCGACGAACTGACCGGCAAGTCGGACATCGAGCGAATTTCGCAGAAGAAGCGACAGGCTTTTGAAAACGACGAAGCACGATTCCAAGGGTTGGATTCGGTACCCGGGATTAAGCCCAATCCGATAATTCCTGAAAAAATTCTTGAGGACGACGAATACATTGAAAAACTGAAGAAGCAGCAGGAAGAAGGCAACGTCGTGAATGTGCCGATAGATTGAGAATGTAGAATTAAGAATTAAGAATGTAGAAATTACAGGCGATGAAAGAGCTTTTGATACAAACGGCAAAGCGTACGGGCGTCGTTGACGCTGATGCGCTGAAGCGATACTTTGACGAGCACGCCTCGGACAATCGGCGGCTTGACCAGCTTCTGCTTGCGGCCCCTGTGTTCACCGAGGACGTGGTGCTTCGGCTGTTCGCAGCGGCGCTTGGCCTGGAATACCTCGACGAGATACCGGCCAATGCCGTGCCGAAACTGTTTATCGAGGCGGTTCCGGCCACCTACGCCCAGCACCATTATCTTATAGGCATACAGCGGCCGCAGGACAACAGCGACATAACGGTCGTTCTCTCGACGCCGTTAGAGACTGCCATACCGGACAATGTTTCCAAAATGCTCGGCAGGGGCGTAAAGCTCGCTCTTAGCACGCGCGCCGCCATTACCGCCGCAATCGACATCGCTTATGAGCAGAAATCCACCGTCATAGACGAGGTGGCAGAGGAGCTTGACCAGCAGAATCTCGACCAGCTTGTCGATGAGGTCGAGAGCAGCGACGATTTGCTCGACGTGGTGAACCGTCCGCCGGTCATAAGGCTCGTCAACGACATACTGTTCCGCGCGCTGCAGATGCGGGCAAGCGACGTGCACATACACCCGTATGAGACGAAAATCCAGATTCGCTACCGCATCGACGGTATTTTGTACGATACGCTGATGCTCAACCGCAATGTCCTGTCGCTGGTTATCTCGCGTGTGAAGGTTATGGCGGGTATGGATATCGCCGAGAGGCGTCTGCCGCAGGACGGCAGGTGCAGCGTACGCATCGGGCAGCGCGAAATCGACCTTCGCGTAAGCACCGTCCCGACCAGCTACGGCGAAAGAGCGGTGCTGCGTATCCTCGATAAAAGCTCCGGGCTGCTTACGCTCGAAGAGCTTGGCCTCTGGGAGGAGGACAGGCAGGTTTTCGACAAAATGATAAACCGTTCGCACGGCGTGATTTTCGTTACCGGGCCTACCGGCAGCGGCAAAAGCACTACGCTCTACGCCTGTCTTAACCGCATCGACTCGACGGTAAAAAACGTGATGACCGTCGAAGACCCGATAGAGTACCAGCTTGGCGGCATCAGCCAGATGCAGGTATCCAGCAAAAAGGGTATGACATTTGTCAACGCCCTGCGTCATATCTTGCGGCAGGACCCGGATGTGATTATGGTCGGCGAGGTGCGGGACAGGGAAACGGCAGCTATGGCGATACAGTCGTCGCTTACGGGCCATCTGGTTTTTTCGACGCTGCACACAAACGACGCGGCAGGCGCCGTTAGCAGGCTGCTGGACTTCGGCGTCGAGCCGTACCTTGTGAGCAGTTCGCTGATTTGCGTGCTGGCCCAGCGTCTTGTCAGGAAGATATGTCCCGACTGCAGGCAGGCGTACTTGCCGCCGGAGCACGAGCTGCGCGAGCTGGGCGTCGGACAAAAATCGCCGGACGCGGGCTTTTTTGTCGGCGCAGGCTGCGCGAAATGTTTCCAGACCGGATACCGCGGTCGAACGGGTATTTATGAACTGATGAACATTACCGAAGACATCCGCGATATGATTTATCAGCGGCAAAGCGCCGGAACCATCAAGAAAAAGGCCCTTGAGCAGGGTATGCATACGCTGCGTATGGACGGGGCGCGCAAGGTGCAGGATGGAACCACCACAATCGCGGAGGTGCTTCGCGTTACGCAGTCGGACACCGTATAGGATTGACGATGGACGAATTACGATGGTCGATTGAAGGACGAATATGAACAGTGCGGAATTAAAAAATCGGACCCAAGAGTTTGCCTATCGGTGTATCAATCTTTCGCTGGCTCTTCCGGGAACACTGCTGGGCAGGCACGTTGGCGGGCAGATTATACGAAGCGATACTTCCGTTGCCGCCAATTATCGGGCGGCGTGCAGAGCGCAGACAAAGGCTTCATTTATATCCAAATTGAGCATTGTGCTTGAGGAAGTAGATGAAACGTTCTTTTGGCTTGAGCTTATTATTGATCAAAAGCTGCTCGCAAAAAAACGCGTTGAATTACTTTTGCGGGAGACAAATGAGCTTACGGCGATTTTTGCAGTTGCCCGTAAATCTTCAAGGAAATCGACAATCGTAAATCGTAAATCCAATGGCTCGATTCAGTTATATCGCGATGGGTCCCGGCAAGGGGACGCACAAGGGCACGGTAACAGCCGAGAGTGCTTATGCCGCCCGCAAGCATCTGCGCAGCCAGGGCCTGCACCCTGTGCAGGTTGAGCCGGTATCATCCGACCCGGCCAGGCGGCGCTGGCTGCGGATGTTCGGCTCATCGGGCAGATCGCAGGTAGCCAACTTCACAAAGGAGCTTTCGACGATGCTCGCCGCCGGAATCAAACTGACGGATTCTCTTAGCGTGCTGATTACTCAAATCGGCGACCCGCAGCTTAAAATCGCCGCCACCGACATCCGCGACCGCGTGGTTGCCGGCGAGTCTTTTGCCGAGACGCTCACCGAGTATCCGCAGTTTTTCGATGTGATTTACGTCAGTATGATGCGTGTCGGAGAGGTGACGGGCACGCTTGAAAAAAGTCTTGCCACAATGTCGGCGTTTATGGAACGAC
>JBGSSG010000050.1:0-6156 GCA_041737185.1 Anaerohalosphaeraceae bacterium | reverse complement strand
CGGCCTGCTGCACGATATCGGCAAGGCCGCCCTCGACGAAGTAATGCCCAAAAGCTTTGAGCAGATAGTTCTCGAAACGCGCACAAAAGGCGCCGGCCTGTGCGAGATTGAACAAAAACATCTTGGCCTGGACCATACCATAATCGGAAAACGTCTCGCTGAAAAATGGAATCTGCCCGGCAGTATCATTCAGGCGATATGGCTTCATCACGCCGGCTCTTCCGCCCTGGCCGCGGATATGCCTTATGCCCGGCTGGCAGCCGTGGTAGCCCTTGCGGACGCCATTGCCCGTAGAGCGGGAATTGGACATTCAGGCAGTTTCGACAGGAACGCCCCGATTGAAGAACTTCGGCAGGCCCTGAAACTTTCGACCTTGCAGATTGAACAAATTCAGGAAGATCTGCCCGAACAGGTACGCAGAAAATCCCGGCCGGGCGGATTTGAATCATCGGACGCCGCGGGCGGGTATTATCAAATAATTCATCAAACCGCCGCCAGATTAGCCTGTGAAAACACCAGCCTCGCCGAGCAGGCCGCAAACGCCCAGACCACGGCACGTCGGCTCGGACTGATAAAGCGTTTTTTGAGTTTGCTGACTCCCGACACCGAAACAACTGACGTCGCCCGGAATCTGGCGATTCTGATTCGAGACGTATTCTCCGGCGGTTCGGTCGCGGTTTTTGTTCCGACATCGGACGGATTGTTTGTCGAGTCAGGATATACAGACCGACAGGGCGGCTCCGGCTCAGCCATTACCCCGCTGCAGCAGGAACAATGCTCTGCCGAAATGTTTCAAAGCGGCTTCGAATTGGCCAAGGCCGGCCCGCAGGCTCAGTGGCTTTGCGACAAGCTCGGCGTTTCGATAGACCTGGCCTCCGCAATGGCGGCGCCATTGCTCACGGCCGCCCGGTCGGTCGGTTCGGTGCTTTTTGAACCGCCGCCCAGCGGAATCGACGCCCAGATACTCGAAACCGTCTGCGCAACCGGAGCCGCACTGTTGAGCATGGCCCAGGTGTGCAGAAGCCAGAGGGAACAGGCCGAAGGGCTTGTAGCGGTTATGGGCAGACTGCGGCAAATGCAAAAGGCTCTGGCCGATGCCGAGACCCATAACGCGATTGCCGAAACGGCCGCCGGCGCCGCACACGAGCTTAACAACCCACTTGCGGTAATCTCCGGCAGGGCGCAACTGCTGTATGATGAGGAAAAAGACCCCGCAAAAAAACAAATGCTGGCGCAAATCCGGCAGCGAACACAGGAAATCTCTGAAACGCTTTCCGAATTGATGGCCTTTGCGCGACCCCGCCTGCCGGAAAAACATCTCGTTTCGGTACTTGAGCTTACCGACCGGGCGGCCGAAAACACCTGCCGGAAACATCAGCTTGTTTCGATTGACATAGAATGCGTAAACCTCGAACTTTTGCCCGATGTATATATAGACCCGCCGCAAATCACCCTGGCTCTCGGCAATGTATTGTCCAACGCGCTGGAATCTTACCCCGACGGCAACGGACCTCTCAAGGCCGAGGGATCTTTTAATGAAACGGCAAATCTGGTGGAACTGACCATTACGGATAAGGGCTGCGGTATGGACCAGGCCACGCTCGAAAAAGCCTGTGAACCGTTTTTCTCCGCCAGGCCCGCCGGCCGCCGAAAAGGGATGGGCCTTGCTTACGCCGACAGAATGCTTCGCCTCAACGACGGCTCGCTTACGCTCGAAAGCCGGCCGGGTTTGGGCACAACGGTCAGAATCTGCCTGCCCTGCGTATAACATCAACTCCCAAAATCGTATGCCGTAAAATCAAAACAGCCTTTCAAAGACCGTTTGGCCTACTGGGGACGTTCTTCAATAATCGCCTTGGCGCGCTCTGCGTCGATAAGCCGCTCAAGGGCTTTTTGGCGGGCTTGTTCCCGCAGCTCTTTGAGAATCACTTCGCGAACCTGTTCGAGAGGACATTGTACAGCCGGCCTTTTATCCAGTACCTTTGCGATATGCAGGCCGAACCGGGTTTCAAAGACATCGCTCACCTGACCGATGTCCAAATTGAACACTACCTGCTCAAACTCCTCGACCATTTGTCCTCTGGCAAAATATCCCAGGTCTCCCCCGCGGTCGGGACAGTCGGAATTTTGAGCCAGTTGAGCAAAATCCTCACCCTGACGCAGCCGTTTCAAAACATCTTCCATTTCCTGCTGCATCTGCTGGCGCGTCCGGTCCTTGTTCGGATGCCTTACAATATGTGCCGCGCGCACCATTTCTGGTATTTCAAAACGCTTCCGATTATCCTGATAATATCGTCCGATTTCCTTTTCGGAAGGTTGTTTAGTCTTTTGGGCGATTTCTTCAATAAGCTTTTCAACCTTTAACTGCTGTTCCACGTCGCTGCGGAGCCGTTGCTGGTTTATATTGTTTTTTCGCAGATGTTCTTCCCATGCCGTACCCCCCCCTGCCTGTTCGGCCAGACGCTTACAGGCATTATCAATCTCGTCGGCAGAAACAGACTCGATTTGTTTGTCCGCGACCTGACGCAAAAGAACCGCCTCGACCAGATTTTCTTTCGACCATTCGGCAAGCTGCGATTCGCGCTGCCCAGACTCCATAGACGCAAAAACTCGCTCATATTCGGGCCGGAGACGCTCAATTTCCGCTTCTATTCGCTGCGGCTCGATTTTCTCGCCATTGACATATAAAAACATAAAGCTACCTCCAAAAATTTGTCGTCTTATCTCCGCGCTTACGCGGGTTTTATACCGAAATCAGGCCGGAGGGCCGGAGACTATTTCGACATCGCAGGATGGAATCGCCTGCAGAAATAATCGGCCGTAAGCCTTGTTTAAAATTCTGCTGTCAAGCACCGCTACAATTCCGCTGTCGTTCTTTGTCCGAATCAGCCGGCCGAAACCCTGTTTGAACTTCAATACTGCCATCGGGAGCTGATAGACGGAAAAAGGATTTTCACCGGCTAACCGCAACGCCTCGATGCGGCCCTGAATCAGCGGATGGCTCGGCACCGCGAAAGGCAGACGAACCAGTATTACGTTTGAGAGCTTCTCTCCCGGCACATCGACGCCCTGCCAGAAACTGTCCGTCCCGAACAGTACGCTTTTTTGCCCGCTCTTAAAAAGCTCCAGCATACGCGTCCGGTCCATCCCCTGGCCCTGCACAAGCGAAGTCATCCCCTGCTCGGCCAGCCAGCCCGACAACCTCTCGGCTATGTCCCGCAGCATCGAATAGCTGGTAAAAAGCACAAAAGCCCTTGCGCAGCTTTTGAGCAGATAATTTTTAATGGCCTCGGCCGCAAGCGCCGTGAACTGCTGATGGTTCGGGTCGGGCATATCGGCCTGTATATACAGCCGAACCTGACGGGCATAATCGAAAGGCGAACCAAGCCTGACCGACTTGAATTTGTCCAGCCCAATACGTCCGGCGAAAAAATCAAATCCCTCTTTTTCATCGCCGCAAGAGCAGCTTAAAGTTGCGCTGGTGGCGATAACCGAGCTGAATTTTTCAAACAGGCATTTTTTTATGTATGGTCCGACATCGATAGGTGCGCTGCGAAGAGTAACAGCACGCCGTCCCTGCGATTCGGCTTCGGCCCAATATACGCACCCCGGTATGCTCTGCGTGAGGAAATCGGTCAGATTTTTTTCCAGTTCGCCGCAGCGGTCGCCGGCCCTGGTAAGCTCATACTTTTCATCCTCATCGCCAATCCCTCTGCCAAGCCTGCAAAGAGCCAGCCTTAGCTCTCGCAGCGGACCTGTCAGTGTGTCCGACACAAAACCGGGCTTACATCGCCAATCGCCCTCCTGTGCGTTATTTTCATACCAGAGGCGAACCTGCCCAAAAAAGTCTCTGCCGGCGCCTCGGCATCGCTCGGCCAACTGCTGGGCGGATTCGACGCCTTTAAGATATGCAAGCAGACCCTTGCCGCTGCGCCGGGCGTACAGCCCGTCCAGCAAAAAGGCCAGCGAACCTTCACTAATACATATGCCGAAATGGTCCTCGGCTGTGTGTTCGAGATTATGGGCTTCGTCAACGATGACATATTTGTAATCCGGCAGCAGCCCAACGCCCTGTTCCTTAAGCACAAGGTCGCTGAAAAGCAGGGCGTGATTAGCCACGACAATATCGGCCTGATCAAGCCTTCGCCTTGCCCGCTGGTAAAAACACTTGGCAAAATATCCGCAGTCTCTGCCCCGGCAGTTGCCGTGCTCGCTCCTGACCGCCTGCCAAAGACCCGGCGACGGCATAGCAGACAGGTCTTTGAGCGAACCGTCCTGCGTCCTCGCCGACCAGTCGGCAATGCCGGCAAGTTCCGCGCCGCTATCGTCGAACAGGCCCTGACCTCTTGCCCGTGCGTAATCCAGCCTGCGTCTGCATAGATAATGATTTCGCCCCTTTGCCAACTGAACATCTATGCCGCCTCCTATAACCCGCAGAAGAAACGGCATATCTTTGCCGACAAGCTGTTCCTGAAGCTGAATCGTATAAGTGCTTATAAGTACCGGACCGTTTTTTTTAAGGGCCTGGTCGAAGGCTCCGGCCAAATATGCAAAACTCTTGCCGATGCCCGTGCCCGCCTCTGCCGCAAGATGATATCCGCCGCGAAGCGCCTGCTGCACGGCTATTGCCATTTCAAGCTGCTGCGGACGGGTTTCGAACTCCGCCCAGGACTGTGCGACAAGCCCGTTTTCTCCCAGCAGACGCTCGGCATCCAATCCTTCCTTCGGCACAATTCCTGTCAAGGCTGCCCCTCTGTCTTGTCCCGGATATTCTCCTGCTGCGATTGGGCCGGTTCCAACTGGTTTGGCTCTGCGGATTCCGCGATGACGGATGTGCCGGATTCTTCGCCGACAGCGGGAGTTCCCATCGCCGACAGCAGAATCCTGACGGCCTCGTCCTGACCCATTATTGTCATAGCTTCCTGCAAAGACTGTTGCGCCTTGCTGTCTTTGCCGTCCTGCCACAGCACCCAGGCCATCAGGAACGCCAGTTCGCCGCTGCTGCTGCGATTTTGCCAGGCGTCCGCTTCAACCAGCCTGTTTTCAAGCGTATCGCGGTCAGAAATGATTTTTCTCAAATCAATCTTCACTTTGGCCAACGCCGGGTCAAGAGTAAAGGCCCTGCCTATATAATAGGCGCTGCTCATATACTCCCCGGCGGCAAAAAGTGAAACCCCCTGCCACAAATACGGCTGACCAAGCCCAGGCTCCCATACCGCGGCCATGGCGAAACTGTCCGCGGCGCGGTAAAATCTGCCTTCAGCAAGGAGCTGCTGCGCTGCCGTCATATACTGGCCGCAGCGCGCCTCGGCAAGATTGGCATAAGTTTTATACTCCTTCAGAAGCGCACCTGAATCAGCCCCCCTGTCGGCAGACTCTGCCGCAGCCGGGCCTTTCTTGTCGTCGGACGATTCGGATTCTTTGAGCGATTCAAGCGTCTGGTCGCGAATCTCCAGATACTTTTGCGCAAGACCGGCCTCCTCGGCGGCAGGTTCCTGTGTCTCGCCCGGCCTGGCTGGGGCAATCGCGGACTTGGGCAGCAGTATCTTTTCCAGCCGCTTGGTCTGTTCTTGTATTAAGGACTTGTCTTTGGACTGCGTCTTTTCCTGCATCTGCCGGTCAATCTGACGCGACAAAATCTGCTCTGTCTGGCCCGGGGTCAGCGAAAACGGCCTTTGCCTGCTGAACGGGGTCATATTTGTCTGCGGCAGATTCGCAGGCTGTGAAGGATTTGCCCGCCATTGGCCTGACTGATTGGTATTAAGAAGCTGGGGCCCACTGACCTGCGGCCAGGATGTTACCGCGCGGCGCGGCTGGAAGTATGGTTCATAGACGCCCGGATTGCGGTCCATACGCAGCGGGTCTGCGCTCCGCCTTAAAAAATCATCAATCGAACTGGTCCCTGCGTCGCCAAGCTCTGCCTGGCTGTAATAACTTGAGCCGTAGGGGACAATTCCGCGGAAATGCCGCCCGCCTCCGATATTGCCGGTAACGGTCAGATTGCCCGTGGAAAAGTCCTGTTTGTTGGAAATCAGTCCCCCACGACTGGCGCTTGGAACCGCCGTGGGCGATGCACCGGGCGAACGAACAGAAGGATTTTCAACCCCGGCCGCCGTCAGTAACGCCGAGCATACAAAAAAGATTACATTGGCTATC
>JBGSSG010000029.1:0-2956 GCA_041737185.1 Anaerohalosphaeraceae bacterium | reverse complement strand
CTGTCAGGCCCGAACTGCTCGGCTGGTTCTATTGTTTCGTACGGGAAAATCCCGAAAAAGCGCTGGCCTGGTGCAACAGGGCGTACCTCGAAGAGCCGCAAAATCCTGATGTCAAGTCGCTGATGGCTTATGCGTTTGCTCTCAATGACCAGTGGGACCTGGCACAGGAGTATGCCGCCCCCTTTGAAAAGCAGAATCCGACGGCCGCTTTTGTTATAGGTCTGTACTGCCTGCGTCAGGACAAAAAATACGCCGGCCTGGACGCTCTTAAGTCCGCTATGGCTATGGATAGCGATTCCCCCATAGCCCTGAAGGTCGCGGGGGTTCTTAAAGAGAACGGCTCTGAATATATCCGTCCGGCGCCTGCGGAAATACTGCGGCAAAAGCTTAAAGACGAATTTGGTCCCGCGATTGTGCCCGACTTTCTACCGCCGGAAAAATTATTTTCCGCCAGGCTCTCCTTTAACGGCGAGGAATTTTTCTACGGCACTGACCCACAGGCCCAGTTGATTATAGAAAACAAAAATTCCCGCCCGATGATAATTCGGCCCAATGGCCTGGTATCCGGGCATTACCGGCTCGACGTAAATGTACGCGGAGATTTGAATGCCGAGATAACAGGCCTTCTAAGCGGCTCCTTTCAGCCGGCAAGGCCGCTTCGCAACGGCGAATACGCCGCTATTGGCCTCAATGTCCTGACAGGCAAACTCGATACGCTGCTCTTTACCTGCCCACAGGCAAACCTGGAGATTGAATTTCTGCTGTATCTGGACCCGCAGCAAACCGCCTCAACCGGCAATGTACAAAACAACATAAACGCTTTGACACCCATAAAAGCCGTCATTCGCAGAAAAGGCGTCGATTTAACTCGAGATTTTATCATCCAAAGGCTTGACGCCCTGGCAAAAGGCCGGCAGGGACAAAAAATGCGTGCCGCCGACCTGTTTGTCGGGCTTATGGCCGAACAAAATATATCCGGCAACTCCAGATTACCATACAAGTATTACCATGTTGAAAGAGAGCTTTTTGTTGATGCCGTCCGGAAAGCTCTTCTGGACCAGGATTGGAAAGTTCGTGTCTATACTATGGCCCTTATGGCTCGTTACTCGCTGCCGCTCGATTTTTCAATGGTCGCCACTGTTTCTGAAAATCTCAGCCATGATAAATGGCCCGTTCGATTATCGGCCCTTTATCTTTTAGCCCGCGGCAGCCGCGAAAAATTCAGCCCGGTACTCGACTGGACCTCTAAAAACGACCCATTCTGGCTGAATCGTAAAATGGCCCTGGTTCTTGGCGCCTCGGCGACGCCGGCTCAGGGCGAACCCTGAAAACAGCCGCCGAAAATTCTTCATTTTTTCAAAAAAACCTGTTGAGTACCCTGAAAAAATCCTGTAGTCTTTCCGGCCTGAAAGAAACAAAGTATTGAACGTTGTTTTGGAAAGGGATGTAATATGCCGGCAAAAGTTGACAGAGAAACCTGCACGGGTTGCGAATCGTGTATCGAGGCCTGCCCGAGCGAGGCGATTGTAATGAAGAACGGCAAGGCTGTCGTAGAACCGGACAAATGCGTCGATTGCGGCCTGTGCGTCGATGAATGTCCGGTCGAAGCCATTAGTATGGAGTAGAAAGTCTACTCAGGCCCCATCGTCTAGGTAGGCCTAGGACACCGGGTTTTCAACCCGGCAACAGGGGTTCGAATCCCCTTGGGGCTATTTTTTGCCGCAAGGCAAAAAATAGAGCAGGCGAGCAGTAGATAGTTGAAAGTAGAATAAGAAGGATACCTCTGCGAGCCTGCGGTCTAATGCTCAACTGTTCTCCTTTCTGAAATTGGACGGCGGGCAGGGTACTCACTTTCTATTTTCAAGTTTCCATTTTCTATTTTAAAAGCAGGGGAATTGGGATTGACGACAGCAGTGTCAAGAATCTTTTGCGGTTTTTCCCGGTAGTATTTCATCAAGTCTTGTCAGACGTTCATTCCGCTGATGGTGGTCTCGAAGATAAGTTTGTCGCCGGCCACCCCCTGCACCCTCGCTGAAAACTGCCGGCTGCGCACCTTGTTAATATGGCCAAGCAGGTACAGCCTGCTGCCCGGCTCAATCGTGTCACGAAACTTGGTTTCGTCTATCCCAGAAAATCCGATAAATCCCTGCAGGCCATAGATTTTTCTCATAAAAAAACTGCAAAGCTGCGCAGCGGATTCTATCATAATCACACCCGGCATAATCGGCCTGCCCGGAATATGGCCCCGAACCCAGAATTCCTTGTCCGTTACGTCCTTGTAGCCCAGCGCAAGCATTTTCTCAAGGTCGTGCCAGATTAGTCCGTCAAGCTGCGACATCTCAAACGCCTGGGGATTGACCTCCGATATCGACCGGCGGTCATATTCCACCCGGTCCAGGTCAATTTTGGACAAGTCAATCAGCAACGCCGGGGGCATAAACACCTCTATCTGCGTCCACTCAATTGTTCGCGATAGCCGTCAGGCGCAATCCAGCCTTACTGCGGCAGGAGGTCGGCGGCAACCGTGTATTTCACGCAGGCCGTTCTTAGTCCGTTGTTCGGATCTCAAGTATCTTGTTTCGGACGCTCTGTGCAGTCTGCTTGATAAGCTGCATCTGCTTGCGAACGCGCGTGCCGGCCGCTTTGTTGCCGCCATGGGCCTTGTCAATGTCGTTTTCTATTTCCGCTACCAGTTTCTTGAGGTCTTCGTATTCCTGCATTGGATAGCTCTCCTAAAAGGGATAATTTCTGTCCTGTATCCTCACGTTTGACCAGAGTCTAACAGCGCCAAAGCCCTTTGTCAAACAGACAACCCTTTTTTTTGCCTAAAAATCGTATATTCCAATTGCCTGTTAGCCGAGCAGTTTTTTCGTAAGCTCCGCCACTCGTTTTCCTCTGCGGGCACACTGTGTCAGCGCTCTCTCGTCAGGCTTGCCGATGGAGACCGGGCCGTAAT
>JBGSSG010000001.1:0-2152 GCA_041737185.1 Anaerohalosphaeraceae bacterium | reverse complement strand
TGGTCTTTTCCGGCAAGGCGCCCGGCCAGCCGATTATGCAGATTCTTGAACTGCCCAGCCATCCCTTCTTTATCGGCACTCAGGCCCACCCGGAGCTTACCAGCAGGCCGTTGCGGCCGCATCCGTTCTTTGTCGGTCTTGTCGCTGCCGCTATGAAAAAGCGATTCGGACAGGCAATGCCGGCGCCCGTCCAGGCCGTCTGCTCGCTGAATTTATAGTGCCTTGCCCGCTATGGATTCTGACCGGCTTGTGCTGCGGGCGGTGCGTTCGGCTCAACGCCGCCACGACATTCATCAAGTTGTTTCTGGCAATCGGCAAGCATCTGGAGGATACGGATATCTATTTCTGCTGTTTTCTGCTGCTGTTGCTGGAGATATTCCGGGCTTAACTGTTCAATCTGCTGGTTTAGTTCGCCAATCTGTTTGTCCTTTTCCTGCCCCAACTCGGCAATCTGTTTGTCCTTTTCCTGCCTCATCTCAGCAATCTGTTTGTCTTTTTCCTGCCCCAGCTCGGCGATTTGTTTGTCCTTTTCCCGCCCCAACTCGGCAATCTGTTTATTCTTTTCCCGCATAAGGTCTGCGATTTGTCTGTCTTTGTCCTGGATTTGTTGTTTAAGCTGGGCATTTTCGCTTACTATAATTTGTGCCCGCCGTACCAGATTGCCGTCTGACCCCGCCCGGCAGCCGACAATATGCAAACCCACTGCCGCCGAAATCAAAATCGCCGAATAAAATGCCGTCTTTTTCATATCTGCTCCCGCTCTGATTAAAAAATGTATTCTGTTGTTGCCGATGTCGGGGATTTTACCGCAATATCCCGCCGAATTCAACTGATACCTTGCCGAATTAGTCAGGCTCAAAATCCTGCCCGTTTTTTTGTTGCAGCAGGGCGACTTGTGCCGACATAATCAGATAGCTATGAATAGTAAAAGATACAAGGTACATACCGATTATCTCATCGAGCTGGCCGTCCTGCTGCTTATGGCCACCGGCACGGTCTTTGTCTTTTCCGCAGGAGCTACGGTTTCAGGCCAGTACGACTGGAAGCGTTTCTATGATTTTACCGCGCTGAAGCAGTTCCTGTTCTTTCCCGCCGCGGTGGGCCTTATGTACGCTGTCTCCTCTATCGATTATCGCCGTTTCAGCTTCCAGAACGGTTTCCTGCGTTCACTGACCACCTGGCTGGTCGCTCTTGGGCTGGCTCTGCTGGTGGTTGTGCTTCTATTCGGCGTGGAAAGGAATTTCTCCCGTCGGTGGCTTGACCTCGCTCCAGGCCCTGCTTATGTGAGCTTCCAGCCCTCCGAACTGGCAAAATGGGCTGTCGTGATTTTTCTGGCCGCTTTCCTGAGTCGCTTTTCGCAGAAAAAACACAGCTTTACCGGTTTTTTTCTGATTGCCGCTGCTGTACCGGCAATCGCCGTCAGCCTTATCGTGAGCGAGGATTTCGGCACCGCCGCATTTATCGCGATTCTGGCCTTTATGATGCTCTGGCTGGGTGGGGCCGTATGGTGGCATCTGCTTGTCCCGATGCTGGTTGCCGTACCGGGTTTTATAACAGCCATCCTTGTCTCGCCGACAAGAATAAAAAGAGTTACCGATTTTCTCGACCCTGACGTTATCTCATACCAGGCCCATCAGTCGCTGCTTGCCATAAGTTCAGGACAATGGTTTGGCAGGGGGCTTGGCAGGGGGGTGCTGAAGTACGGCCATTTGCCCGAGGACACCACCGACTTTATTTTTTCTATCGTTTGTGAAGAGCTTGGCTTTGCCGGTGCGATTATGGTTATAATATTGTTTGTGCTTTTCCTTGTTCTCGGACTGCGGGTGGTGATGCGAAGCAGGGACCCGTTCGCGAAACTTCTTTCTGCCGGTATCGTCCTTGCGATTGTTCTTCAGGCGGTCATTAACATCGGGGTGGTAACCGTCGTCCTGCCGACAAAGGGAATACCTTTGCCTTTGATAAGCGCGGGCGGCACAAGTATGCTCCTGACCGCCGCCGCCGTCGGAATCCTGCTCAATATCGCCCGAACGACCATTGCCGAGGCCGCCCCCGGCAATAAGGATGTTTTGGCCGGCCGCTCTTTGGGTGCAGCCGTATGACAAAACTTTCCGACAACACTGACGGTTCGGCGCTTCAAAAGCGGTTTTTCTTT
>JBGSSG010000411.1:0-2319 GCA_041737185.1 Anaerohalosphaeraceae bacterium | reverse complement strand
GACGTGTGCTCTTCCGATCTGGGCTGTCGCAGCGAATTGGGCGGCCTGGTAAGTTCGGACGCGGAGTTTCTGGCGATGTGCGCACGAACCGATTATCCGCTAAGCGTCATAACCCCGGCCTGCTACAAAATACCGGCAGCGCCGATTGTTTGCGTCAAAGCCGAGGGCAGGGCAATTGATTATGAGCAAATTGCCGCGATGTATAATTATCTCTGCCAAACGTGCGACGCTGTCTTAGTCGAGGGCATCGGCGGCGTCCTTGTGCCGCTCGATGAACAATATACCATTCTTGACCTTGCGGCCAAAATAGGACTGCCCGCAGTCATTGTCGCCCGGCCGGGACTGGGTACGATTAATCATACTCTCTTGACTTTACAGGCTGTCCGTGCCGCTGGACTGCCCGTAGCCGGGGTGGTGATAAACGGCTATAACGCCGCCACCGCTGATATTGCCGAGGAAACCGCGCCGGATGTCATCTCGCTCTTTGGGAAAGTGCCCATCCTTGCCGTCGTCGGACAGGACGAAGATTCGGACGTAGAGGCCGGCAGGCTGGGGCAAATGGCGCTGGCAGGTCTTGCGGAAACGGACTGGAAAAGGGTTTGCGGATTTTAAAGGCCTACCGGTGTTTGTTTTGATTGCCGTTGGGATGATTTGCCGCTAAAATAACGGCAGGATAAAAACTTATAGAGAGAAAAATGCCGTCAAGACAGCCTGAATTTCGAAGATATCTTGTGCCGGTCAATACCGCTTCTACCCAGCAGCTTTTTACCGACTGCCTGGTAATCGGCGCCGGCGTTGCAGGTCTGCGCGCCGCCATTGAGGCGGCGCAGGGCTGCGATATTACCCTTGTCTGCAAGGGGACTGTGACCGACAGCAACACATGGAACGCCCAGGGCGGCATCGCATCGGTGCTGGCTGTCGAAGACAGTTTTGAATCCCACGTTGAAGATACGATGAAGACCGGCTGCGGGCTGTGCCAGCAGGACGTGGTTGAAAGGGTGGTACGCGAGGGCCCCCAACTGATTCGCCAGCTCGACGCCTGGGGCGCGGAGTTTGACCAGGTCAACGGCAAACTCGATATCACCCGCGAAGGCGGCCACAGCCATCCCCGCATACTTCATTCCCAGGGCGATTCGACCGGCAAAGGAATAGCGCAGGCTCTTATCAGCCAGATGCGCAAACAGGGCAATATCCGGCTGATAGAGGATTTCTATTCCATCGACCTGCTGACCGACCCGCAGGGCTGTTGTCTCGGGATTATCGGGTATCGCCGAAATGCCGGGCCTGAAATCATCTGGGCCTCGGCGACGATTCTTGCCTCCGGCGGAGCGGGCAGATTGTATCGTGAGACAACAAACCCCGAAGGAGCGACAGCCGATGGTCTGGCGATGGCGTATCGGGCCGGCGCAGTCCTGCGCGATATGGAGTTTATGCAGTTTCATCCGACGACATTGTATATCGCAGGCGCCTCTCGTGCCCTTATAACAGAGACCCTCCGCGGCGAAGGCGCGATACTGCGGGACAGCGCCGGCAAGGCGTTTATGAAAGAATATCACGAGCAGGGCGAACTTGCACCGCGGGATGTGGTAAGCAGGGCGATTCTTGACCGGATGCTAAAGACAGGTTCAACACATGTCTATCTTGACATCCGGCATTTCGACAAGAAAAAATTCGCCTTGCGTTTTCCGCTTATAAGCGAGCTGTGCGAGAGTTTCGACATTGACGTTTCGCAGGATTTGATTCCGGTCAGGCCCAGCGCTCACTATATGGTAGGCGGCGTCAGGACGGATTTGCAGGCAAAAACAACTGTTGACGGTTTGTTTGCCTGCGGCGAGGTCGCCTCTACCGGGCTGCATGGGGCCAACCGCCTCGGCAGCAATTCGCTGCTTGAAGGCCTGGTGTTTGGCAGGATTGCCGGCCTGTCCGCCCTGGAGCGCGTCGGCAAAGAATCGGCGAAGCCGCGGTACTGCAAAATGAACGTCGAGGTTCCGCTTTCGGACCGCAGCAGATTAGACGCCGAAGACGTTCGCAATTCGCTTCGGGCGCTGATGTGGAGGAACGTGGGCATTACCCGACAGGCCCAGCCGCTCGAAGAGGCACAGGAAATTATCCGCTTCTGGCAGCGGTACGTGATAGACAAAGTTTTTGAGACGCCGTTCGGCTGGGAATGTCAGAATATGCTCACCGTCGCACTGCTGATGGCACAGTCCGCTCTGGAGCGAAAAGAGTCCCGCGGCGTTCACTACCGACAGGACTTCCCCGAAAAAGACGACATCAACTTCGCAAAACACATCGAACTGGTGCGCGAAATCGGCTGAT
>JBGSSG010000410.1:0-1700 GCA_041737185.1 Anaerohalosphaeraceae bacterium | reverse complement strand
GTTTTTATTTTGAAAATTAGTATTTTGAACATTTGATATTGTTTAGGGTTTAGATATTAGAATTTCGAGTTTAAGTCGATATAAATAAATAAGTTATGAACAATACAATAATCGCTTGGTTGCGCTGTGGTGTTAAATCCTTTTGCTCTTTCATTTACCGTCATCCGGTAAGCAGGTCGAACTGTTCCGGGCTTAGGCTTCGGCGAAGTTTCTGCAGGGCCTGCAGCTCCAGTTGTCGGACACGCTCCTTGCTAAGGCCAAGTTCGGCGCCGATCTGCTTAAGTGTTTTGGGCTTTTGCGGAATCACGCCTTCATCGAGGGCGAAATGATTCAAAATGATATACCGCTGCCGCTGGTCAAGCTCGTTTTCGATAATTTTTCTAAGCCCGCGCTGTGCCTGCTCAAGGGCGGCGATATCGGGCGCAAGGTTCTGACTTTCCTGCGACGACAGTTCCGAAAAGTCCGAACCTGTCGTCCTGTCGAGTCGGCGGGCGTCGGCCGGTATGTACCTGGCAAAATCCTTCGCTATCGCCAGAGAAGCATAAGTGCTGAACCGATAACCACGCTGGCAGTCGAATTTCTCCACCGCCCGCATCAGCGAAAGGTTTCCTCTGCTGACAAGCTCGGCCAACGTGCCGCCGGTCTGGACGTGCCGGCTGGCAATGCTCACCACCAGAGGCAGATTCGACTCAATGATTTTTTGGCGTACTTTCCCCGCCTGTTCGAGACTTTTCTCTATGAGACGCAGCACCCCAAACCGCGGATGTACAACGCTGATATCGGAAAGCAATGACGCGGCGCGGAATTTGAGGTAATTGTAAGCCCGGAAAAGCGTTTCTTCCTGCCGCCGGGTCAAAAGGATTGCCTTGCTCTCTGCTGATTCTTCAAGCCCAGCGGCCAGGAACTCCTCCGCCCCTGCGTCGTTAAACTCGTATTTGCCTACAAACTCTATTTTCCTGCCGGCAAGCTCCCGTGCCCGGTGCTGAGCGATTATGCGGTGGACAGAGCTTCTGCTCCTGCCGTAAGTTTTTGCAAGTTCCTCTATGGTCGCCCCCTGCTTCCGCAAACGATACATTGCCGCGACATCCTTGATGCTCACCTTCACCGGCCTGGGCGGCTGAATAATCAGTCCGCCTTTATCCCGCTCGAATCGACGCAGGATATAATTGATAGTCTGGGGGTGACGGTTAAGTTTTCTCGATGCGCACAGTAAAAGCTGTCTTCTTGTCAGGCACGGGTCTGCCTCGGCAATCTCGGAAACGACGGTGATGACCTGTTGTTTCTGCTGCCCCGTCAGACGTTTGAAAGAAGCTGCGGTTACTTCCGGATGTGCGGCGCAGAACTGGGCGACGGCGCTGGCCGTAAATCCCTTGCGTTTTATCCCGTCGGGGAAACGGTACACTCGGCCGATAAGCCCTTTTTCCCGCCATCGCCGGATGGTTTTGTCGGCAACCGAAAATCGTTTCGCAAGCTCACTTACCGACAAAACCGCTTCCCCCTGCTGCTCGGCAGGCTTTTCTATTCGGCTGCCAAGTTGCCTCGTCCAAATTCGAAGGTCTTCCAGCAGTTGTTTGCCTTCTACAAGCTGCTGACAATCATCGGAGCGCCTGCGGTAGCCGGTTAAACGAAAGACGACAAAATCAAGAGGGTATTGCCGGCCGGCATTCAGCGTCAGCAGCAGCCTTTCCGCAGCCGCAAGG
>JBGSSG010000371.1:0-4186 GCA_041737185.1 Anaerohalosphaeraceae bacterium | reverse complement strand
TTACCTGAAAGAGCAAAAACAACTGCAGCGGGCAACCTGTATGCTGGGCTTTAACGAGCCGGACCAAAAAGGCCAGTCCGATATGCCTCTTGAAAAAGCCCTTGAATTATGGCCCAAACTTATGGAAACAGGTCTTCGACTGGGCAGCCCCGGATGCGTACATCCTGACAACGACTGGATGAAGGAGTTTATGAAAAAAGCCGATGAAAGGAAACTGCAGGTGGACTTCGTGGCTGCCCACGATTACGGCGGCCCAAACCCACAAGCCCTTGTCGATAAGCTCAAAAGGGTTTATGAGATGTATGGGAGGCCCGTTTGGATTACGGAATTCGGCGTGGGCGACTGGCAGGCCAAGAGCGTCCAGGAACATCGCCACAGCCCGGAAAAAGTTCTTGAGTTTATGCAGGGAGTTCTTCCTGAACTGGATAAGCTGGATTTCGTAGAAAAATATGCCTGGTTCCCCGCCGGTCAGGACAGTAAATCACTGGGAACTTCGGCGCTTTTTCATAAAGACGGCAGCCTTACCAGGCTGGGACAATTTTATGCAAAACATAATCTGGAATGAGGTTTTAAGATGAGAAAGACGGTTCTTACTGTGTTGATTTTGTCTGGTATCATCGGAACGACTAAAGCCGACTGGACGGTTATTGTCGGAGGCGACCCCCTAACCATCGCAAATAACGGCATACTCGTAAAGGCGAGCAATTTCGGCAGCGGCGCTTTGCCCCAGACCATTAACGGCATAACTTATGATACGAACTATTCGAATATCTCAGGAGCAAGCGCCACATCAGACGCCTGGGCAAGCAAGTTCTACAGCGGCCCAGACCCTGCCATCTCTAACCTGCTGAACACCGGCGGCAGGGTCAGAGAAAACGCTCTCGGCGGACCTTCCACGATGACCTTTACCTTCTCCGGCCTGACCATCGGAAACCAGTACAGGTTTCAGTTGTTTCTCGGCAACGGCGGCAACAGCGGCAACCTGTACGGAAACGACTGGTCCGAGTACAAATATGTGTACTTTAATAACGATACGCCCCGGCTGGCGATTTATACCTGGACAGCAGATGCAACGCAGAGAATCATACGCACAAACGCGGGCGTCGGCCAGGGAACGCATTATAACCTCGCTTATGCCCTGCACGATATCACTACATTAAGCCCCGATGTTTCACTCGATAGATTCGTTGATAACGAAGATTATGAAAAAATAGCGCAATGGTGGCTGAAATCCTGCCAAGCCGGAAGCTGGTGCGGCCAGACCGACCTGAATCAGAGCGGTCAGGTTGAAATCGGTGATATTACCATTCTCGCGGAAAACTGGCTCTCTTCCACCATAAACGGCCTGGCGGCCTGGTGGAAACTTGACGAAGGCACGGGCACAATCGTCAAAGACAAGTTCGGTGTAAATGGCGGAATTACCTGCAATATGGAGACAAACGACTGGAATTCCATCGGCCAGGGCGACTATGTCATCGGAATCGACTCCCAGACCGAATCCGACAAACGGGGGGAGTACATCCGGCTACCACGTGCTGTGCAGAACGATTTTACGATTTCCTTCTGGGCCAGAACCACAAACAGTTCCGACAGCGATGCCGACTGGTGGACGGGCAAAGGGCTTGTCGCCACATCCGCCAGCTATGAGGCTTACTACGCTTTTGACGAAAAAACCGGAACCGTCGCCAATGACAGCTCTCCCTGCGTAAGGAATGGAACCCTTGTCAACGACCCGACCTGGCAGACAGATTCGGGAGAAAGGGCAAGTGTCCTCTCGTTCGACGGCATCAACAACTATGTAAATGTCTCCGGCTATAAGGGAATCACCGGCACAAGCAATCGAACCTGCGCCGCCTGGATAAAAACCGGCGCAACTGCCGGGCCTGAAAGGCCTATCGTCGCCTGGGGCGCCGGCACAATCGGCAATCGCTGGTGTGTGCGTCTTAAAGAAGACGCAACCTTCGGCGTGAGCGTCTATGGCGGCAATATCAGTACCGTACAGACTTATAATGACGGCGCCTGGCATCACGTCGCGGCAGCGCTTTCCAGCAGCGGCAGCCCGCGACTGGCCGACATCAACCTTTACGTTGACGGCGTTCTTCAGACCGTGACGATTTCAAACGACCCTGCGATAAACACCGCTTCTGCGGGTGATGTTATAATCGGCTCAAGGCAGGAAGGCACTCCTTATTCCTATTTCAATGGACAGATTGACGACGTAAGGATTTACGCTCAGGCGATTGGCGATAATCAAATCGCCGGGCTTGCGGCATCGAGGGCATCCGATAATGATTTCGGGATATCACTGCTGGGAAACTACGCTGCCTTTGGGGTCGGAACCGCGACAATTAAATCCACCAAGGCCATCAACGACGGTCAATGGCATAATATCAGTGCAACCCGAAACGGTACATCCGGAGTAATAAAACTCTATATCGACGGCGCTCTTGAGGCAACCGGCACCGGACCGACAGGCTCACTTAACGCCCTGCCGCTAATGTTGGTCGGTTCTATGGACCTGCGGACGGGAGAATTTCCTACCGGCTGGTTTGATGATATACGTTTCTACGACAATGTCATTGGCGTTTCAGATATCGCAAAACTGGCCGCAAAAAAACATCCCTCTGTTACGTCCAAAAAAGGACAGGCGGGCAGCACACCGGCGGAAAATAAATTGAAAGTCGGCTGGTGCTATAATTGGGGCAGGACTCATTCCAGTAAGCCGGACGGCGTTGAGTTTGTACCTATGCAGTGGGGAAAGTGGTGGCCGAGCACAGCCACCCTTGTTTCGGAAGTTACGGCAATGAAACAGCAGGGTATAGCCAACTATCTGCTCGGATTTAACGAACCCGACAGCACCACTCAGTCTGATACGTCGGTGGCAACGGCAATCTCGCTTTGGCCTCTCCTGATGCAAACAGGCCTGCCTCTGGTAAGTCCCGGCTGCGTTCACCCCGACAATAGCTGGATGCTGGATTTTATGGCTCAGATTGACAGCCTCGGCTACAGGGTGGACTATGTGGCCGTGCACTGGTACGGCGGCTCAAGTACCGACAGCCTTATCAATGTATTGCAATCGGTATATAATCTGTACGGCAGGCCCATCTGGATTACAGAATTCGCCGTAGCCGACTGGTCCGCCAGCGAGACGAACCCAAACCAATACAGCAAGGAAGTAATCTATACCTTTATGGCCGAAATCCTCTGGCGGCTGGAAAAACTGAATTATCTGACGCGGTACGCATGGTTTTCAGCCGCTCCGAGTCTATATACGGCCCTTGGAACGTCGGCTCTGTTCAACACCGACGGAAGCCTGACAGAACTGGGGCAGTTATACTCCTCCTGGGACGGCGATGTGGACGGCCCGGATATGGAAACCTGGTACTTCCTGAACCACAAGAGCAGTCTCAAACGGCTCCGCACGCCGGACGGCAGTACTGTCGGAATGAACGATATCTCCTATATTGGAACGCGGGTTCAGTGGAAATTAGTCGATGCGGGCAGCAGTTGGTATTATATTCAGAACAACGAAACGGGAACGCGTCTACGGACCGATAGCTCCGGAAGTCAGCTCTCCCTTGTCAGCGCCGCCAATACCGGCAATGATGTTCAGTGGAAATTCACTGAATCAAGCCACGGCTGGTATTACGTTGACCACAAGGCCAGCAGCAAACGACTCTATTACAAGGACAGCGAAGGCATTGTGAAAATGGTAACCACTTCCACCACCAATGATTACGTCAAATGGAGATTTATCAAGCCATAAGCAATGCCGTGGTCCCCGGCAACACATATCCCCCTAAGACAGCATTATTATTGCAGTTAAAAGAACTGGGCCCGCAGGGATTCGAACCCCGGACCAAGGGATTATGAGTCCCCTGCTCTACCAGCTGAGCTACGAGCCCTTATAGTTCATAGTTCATAGTTCGTAGTTCGTAGTTCGTAGTTTATAGTTTATACAAACTTACACCGAACCTCGACTAAGGGGGAATAGTACGGTATAATTATGCGCTTGTCAATAAGTGAACTTTCGCACTTTTTTGGTCAATAGTTTTCATAATGAAAAACAGTACTGTCCCGTTAACTTTTAACAGTTTTATTATAACATTAAGTAAGCAAAAGACTTAAAACAAATTATGACCTGTATCGATTTCAATTTGACCGTGTGTGATAATGGCTCTGGATT
>JBGSSG010000366.1:0-1527 GCA_041737185.1 Anaerohalosphaeraceae bacterium | reverse complement strand
GACCGCCATATTCAGGGTCTTTTCGTCCAATTCAAAATAGATCACATTGACCATCTGGATGACCCTGCTAAGTCCGTAGCTGACGAACATTCCGATCAGCAGGCCGAAAAAGATGCCCGCCAGAGCGGACAGCGATTTCTTGGGTGTCAGCCACTCGATGATAATGGCCAGGACGGTCAGAGAAAGCCCCATGATAAAGACCTGAACGTCCTTTTCAGTTCTTGCGGTTTCATTGAGTCCCACAAAAAGAAATGCAGTGGCGGTGATAAAGAATAAAAAGCGGACAAAATACAATAAAACCATAAAAAACCCTTTCGCTAAAATATGACCATAAATCTCTATAATACGAAGGAAAACATTATTCTATTCCTAAATGGCCGGATTTACAATCCTTTGTTTTTATATCGGCGTTTTGGAGGGGGCAAGTTTATTATCCGGCAGACAAACAATAGCGCAGCCACGACAACGTCCGATAAAACATACAATCAAGGGGTTATGCTGAAGAGCCGCTTAAAGCGAGCGGATAAATTGCTGCCGGTCGTACTGAAACAGGGGCAGTTTATCGGCCAGATCTTTGACGAAGCGCTGGCCGTCCTGCCAGTAGCCGGCGGTAGGTTTCAGCGTTGGGCAGAGGTTTTGAAAGAAGGCGTTCTGCGACCCCATCACCACCTCACGGATGTACTTGCTGACCATTGAGGCCAGGCAGACCGGCAGATACTTTTCGTCGGCGCCGACGGCAAAGTGGAGGCGTACCTGCTTTTTTTCAACCGTCAGCTCGTAGGAGCTCATTTTTTCGTCTTGCCTAAGGATCGTCAGCTCGCAGCCCGGAAACATCATCATCAGCTCCTGATGATAGTTGACGCGGCCGCCCTGCCGGTCGATGACAAACTGAAATGGGCCGGGGCAATCGCTGCCGACAAGGTCGGCAATCAGGCTGCACAACTGGCTAAACAGGACGCGGGATTTGTTTTTGACGACCTCCACGCGGCTGTTGTAAAACCCCACATCGAGGCATCGGGCCGAAAGCGTTTTGAGGCGAATGCCGTGTTCCTCCAAGCTCCTGCCCAAGACCGCCGAGGCGACATCTACGGCCTGCCGATTATCGCCCAGCGGCAACTGAGCCAGATTGTGGTGCCAGGGATAACCCTGCAAGCGCTTTGCCGCGTCTGGACACAGACGATTGAGAAGCTCCAGAGCGGTTTCAGGACGCCGGGCCGTGTCCGAATCGATAACCGCCAGCGACGACAGCACCGTGCGGCGAAGGTGAGCGACGCCGCTGGAGGGGGTATAGGCCTTTTTGCTGTCCGTCATCAGCAGGCGGCCCTTGAGACCTTTTTTATCTTTGGCAACGGCCTTGGACAGCCGCTCCCACAGGTCGGCGCGCAGCAACTCCGCCGGCATCTCCAACGCCGCAACCGATACCACCAACGGCCCCAACAGCGGCCCATAGCCGGCTTCGTCGATGCCCGCCAATATCACCATCTTGCTTTCCCTATCAAAAGATTCGCCAAAGCAGATTGTAACGTA
>JBGSSG010000369.1:0-2633 GCA_041737185.1 Anaerohalosphaeraceae bacterium | reverse complement strand
TTGCCGTCTCGGATTACGCATCACAGGCCGTGGATTGGCAGGGCGACTTCTATGCGGACGGCCTGTACAACGACCCAAACGCAATGCTTGGCAAGCCGGCTGTGCGGTGCAGGAACACCATCACCCCGTTCGACCCCACGCCACCATTTTCTTTCCGCGTAAAACTGGCCGAAGCGGCGTACAACCTTTCTATTGACCAAAAGCGTGTACTTACGCGGATTTATGCCGGCCAGTCTGTTACCGTAAAATTCGACCATAAAGTAATGGATTATCCCGGCAATCCCTACGGCCGCGATTTTATTGTCTTCGGCAATGCCTTTTTTTACGACGATATGCCCGATGATGAAGGTAAAGAAAAGATATCGGACAGCAGCAATATGAATCAGTGGTTTTTGACAACTCCTGCCCAGATTGCCGAAGAACAGGCCCAGGTCATTGTCCGGGTCAGTCAGGACGGCCTGCTGTGGCATACGTTTAATCCTGACGACCCTAACACACCGAAGGTGGATTCTCTGTTCCCCACGCAGGCATATCAATGGGACAGGCAAAATGCCCTCTGGACAGACGAAGAAATGGATTTCACCCGTCCGGTGGACCCGAATCTGTCCCTGAACGATTTTTCCGGCCTGACGGTCGCCGACGCAATCGACCTCTATGAAGGCTCCGGCGGCGGGGCATCTTTTGACCTGAAGGATTTGCCCGATTTTAACGATTTATCGGTTGACCCGGAAACCGGCTGCCGGTGGATTCAGTATGTCAGGTTCGAAGTCGTCGGCGAAGAATATACTGACGTGGAAATCGATGCTGTTTCGGATGTCTCGACCTGCGGCGACCCGACGCACCCGTATCCGCCCGGCGACATAAACAGGGATTGCAGGGTTAACCTGCTGGATTTGATGATGCTTTCGGAAAACTGGCTGGTTTGTACATGGAATTGCGGACAGTGAAAAATAAGGCATTTACGCTGATTGAATTGCTGACGGTCATCGCCATTATAGCGATGCTGCTGGCGGTAATTATGCCTTCTCTGATGCGGGCTAAGGAACAGGCACGTTCGGTATATTGTAGAAACAATCTCAGGCAGATGTGCAATGCCGCCTCCGCTTATTCCACAGAGTCCGACGATTATTACCCAATCGCTCAATATACAATGTCCGTTTCATTAGCGATGACCGGCGACGGGCCGGATAACAATGTCTGCATAGCCAACCCGCCGGAAGGGCCGCAGTCCGAGACGGTCTTCTATCAGTATTGCTGGGATTTTACAAGAATCGTCCGGGGCGATTCCGAACAAATCGTCCCAGGCCTGCTCTGGCAGGGCGATACGGCAGTCCAGGTGAACCAATGCCCCTCATATAAAGGATGCGATAACTGGATGGGCAGTCCTTTTTCAGGATATAATTACAACACCAGTTATGTCGGGCATGGAGAAGGCGAAAGCGTGGACCGCAAATCCTATACAGACCCGGTTTTGCCGCATCCTGCCAAGTCCTTTACGCAGATTGTAATGCCCGCAAGGGCGGTACGTATAGGCAGCCCGACGATGTGCGTTCTTTTTGGCGACGGCCAGTACGCAGGCGGAACCAATAAATTTATGCGCTCGCCGAGAGCCTGGGCAGGCGATACAAATACTATGGTTCGGGCCGCCGGGACTCAGGGGTTTCGCCATAATGGTTCGACAAATATCGGCTGGGCCGACGGCCACGCATCCTCGCAGAAAGAATGCTTTACAAACACCTACTCCGGCATCCGGAAACAGTTGGATGAGTACAACAGAAGCAATCGGATTAAAATAGGATTTCTTTCCGACGACAACAGCGCGTACGATTTGCGTTAATCCTGTACTTTTGCCGTTTCAGCCGGTAAAATTTTCACCGTGAAAAAACCGGGAATCGGCCAATTTGCTCTGAAGGTTTTTCAGAAACACGCAGCCGCGATTTACGACGGGGCCGCGCATCTTTTCTGGCCGACTGAATGTCTGATGTGCCGGCGGCCCTGCGGCCGGACGCTCCAATCCATCTGCGATGCCTGCTGGCAGCGGCTTTCACAGACCATTGCCCCAGACTCCTGCCCCGGTTGCGGTTTTTCCGTAAGTCCTTACGTCCTCATCGACGACAAATGCCCTCGCTGCACAGACCGGGACCTTTGTATCGACGGCATCGCAAGGGCGGGAATTTATGACGGCCCGCTGCGGGACGCAATTTGCCTGATAAAATTCAGGGAATGCGCTGAACTGGTCGGCGCCATAGCGGAAATGATGGCAACCGCTCTGTCTGCCTCCCGCTTTGCCGGGGATATAGAATTGTTTGTACCCGTTCCGCTTCACTGGAGAAGACGTCTTGAACGCGGCTTTAACCAGGCCCAGCTTCTGACGCGCAGAATCTGCCCCGCCCGCCGGCTGATAAGCAAAGACCTGGTGCGACTGCGGCACACACGTCAGCAGTGGACTCTTGACACCGCCCAGCGAAAAAAAAACGTACTCGATGCCTTTGGTGTCCGCAGAGGCCACAAATTTTCCGGCCGGACTGTCTGTATTGTCGATGACATCACTACCAGCGGCGCCACCCTCAACGAATGCGCATCCGTACTCAAACAGGCCGGCGCCGGGAAGGTCTATGCCCTTGTGGCCGCCG
>JBGSSG010000116.1:0-3256 GCA_041737185.1 Anaerohalosphaeraceae bacterium | reverse complement strand
GCTTTTTCGGCTTCCGTGCCGGAGGCTCCCGAAGAGGTCAGGGCGGTTGTGGACTACATCTCGACCCGGTCGGGCGGGCAGGGCGCCGTTGCCGAGATTATCGAATATATCCTAAAGCAGACTGGTAAATGGCCGGAACTGATGACACGATATAATGTCTAAAATGATACAGAATACAGAACATTTATCCGCCTGCGGCGGACAGAAAACAGAATACAGAATAAGGGATTAATGAAACGCAAAATAATTATAGTTGTCGCCGTACTATTTGTTACGGCCGCGGGTTTTTACGGCTACATTCGTCTGACCGGCTCGACGGCCATCCGGCTGCCGGAGCGGCCATCGGGCGAGAAGCCGACCGACCAATGGCCGAGCCAGCAGCCCGGGCAGGTGGGTCAGACAGTAATACATGCCGTTCAGCAGTCCCGATATACAGTTCTGGACCCTGTTACCAAGAAGATTAAAAGGGTTCTTGGCTTTTCCAAACTTCTCAATCCCGGCGCCCAGTCCTCGTACTGGCAGCTTGAGCAGCCGTATATGGAGGTTTATGAGGACCGCTACCGCTGCCGCATCGAGGCAAACGAGGGAACGGTGCAGGTTGAGCGTGCCGGCGACAGCGTAATCCCGAAAGACGCGAGCCTGTCCGGTAAGGTGGTTATTCGGCTTTTGCCCGAGCCGTCGTCGGGACGTTTTGCCCCCGCCGATATCTACCTTGACCAGGTAAGCTATAGCTCCGAGCGTTCGGAGTTCTCGACCGACGGAGCGGTTCGTCTTTTGTCCTCCCAGGCGAAATTGGACGGGAAAGGGATGCTGCTCATATACAACCCCGCCACCGGCAGGATAGAGTACTTCCAGATACGAGAGCTTGCGGGTCTTCGGCTCAAGAATTTTGTTCACTCCTCGCTTTTTTCATCTCCGCCTGCCGGGGACGCACCTGCGCAGACTGCGGGCCAGACGGATACTGATACCGAAAGTTTTGCCGCTGAACCAAACCAGCCCGTTCCTTTGAAGCAGGGCGCATATTACCGTTGCTCGCTCAACGACGATGTGGTGATACATTATGGCCGGCAGCTTATTGTCGAAGGCGCCGAGCAGGTCAATATCACCAACCTGTTCTGGGGCGGCTCCAGCCGGTCGGATTCGGGCGGCGCCGGCGGCGCTTCGGCGGAGGGGCAGGACGTTTCCGCCCCTGATGATGCTCAACTGCGTTGGGACGGGCCTGCGGATATTCCTCCTGACGACGACGCGTCCGATATTTTTATTAAATGCGGCGGGGGGATTATCGTTGAGCCTATCGAAGGTCTTTTTCGAGAAGACCAGCAGGCCGGGGCGTCTGCGCTCAGCGTCAATATGACCGGTTCGCCGCTGCAAATTTTCCGCCTTGAGCCTGCGATGTCCGATAAGCCGCTGCCCCTTGTAAGCTGCAGAGACCTGCATTATCTGCCCGGGCAGGAGGTTCTAAATCTGTATGCCGTCGAGCCGTATGTGATATCGTTGTACTTTGGCGACGGCGAAAACAGCCTTGAGACCTTCGGGTCTGTTCTTTGGGACCGGAAGGCTCAACAGGCGTTTGTAAGCGGCCCGGGAACGATACGCTTTCATACGAATACCGCTGGCCGGGAGTCCAAAGCGAGCGAAATGAATTTTCTTGGCGGGATGGAGCTGCTTTTTGCGCAGGGGCCGGATTTATCGACAGCCTCTTTGCAGCTTAAGGCCGTCAACCTTGCGGGTGGGATGAGTGCGGCGCTGCAAGGTAAAAATCTTCTTTATACACAGGCACAGACGGCGAGTTTTGAATTTGCTTCGTCGAGCAGACTTTCCTGTGCGGATTTGTCCGGCGACGTTCATTTGCAGACGGACACGGATAATCCCTCGCAGGCGCTGGCCGATGCGGCCAGATTTAACTTTGGTCAGGACGCCGAGCTGCTCAACGCCGAGCTTAACGGCAATGTCCGTTTCCAGAGTGTGGGCAGGTCGCTTTCGTCGGACAGCGCGACGGTAACCTTTGCCGCCGACGCCGGCGGGAATATCGTTCCGGCTGCTTTTTCCACCAGCGACCAGACCGTTCTGCAGACGGCGATGACGGATAAAGACTCAAGGCCGGCCCGGTTTCAGGCCCGCAGTCTCGATTATAATCTTGCCGACGGCACGGCGGTCGCCAAAGGCCCCGTGAGCTTTTGCTTCTTTGTTCCGGCCGATCCGAACGGTACGAAAAGTGCGCCGTCGCAGGTTCTTATCACCGCCCGTGATGATGCGCAGTTTGTCGCAGGGCCGAAGGGCGCTATTGAGCAGG
Organism: Anaerohalosphaeraceae bacterium; assembly: GCA_041737185.1. GTDB lineage: Bacteria > Planctomycetota > Phycisphaerae > Sedimentisphaerales > Anaerohalosphaeraceae > JBGSSG01. The sequence continues at coordinate 963 of JBGSSG010000116.1, read as the reverse complement.
TCGTATTCGGCGGGGACGTTGTCTGCGACGCGTCGGTTGAAAACGGCGGTCAGAATCACGTACGAAAAATTTTCGGCGACAAACTTACGGTAAAACTTGCCGGCGACTCTTCGGGCCGGAACCGGGTTTCTCACATTGCCGTTACAGGCGAAAAAGTTCTGCTGCGGGAGATGCTTTTAAGCGGAGACCAGAAGCTCAACCATATTGAACTAACCTGCCTGCGTCTTGACTACTCCGACGCCGAGCGGACGGTTACAGCCTCCGGCCCGGGCAAAATCGAGTTGAATAACCAGCAGACGCCGGCTGGTTTGCCGGCATCTTCGCCCGACGCTCTTGACCTGCGAAAACCCTGTTATGCTCTGCTTGAAGGTTTTGACAGACTCATCTGGACTGTTTCCGACCGTTCTATCCTGGCCGAGGGCAAGACAGATTCGATAAATCTTTCTTACGTTGCGATGATTGACGGCAAGCCCGGAAGCCCTATTTATGCCGCTGTGTCGAAGGCTTTTTTGACGTTTGCCGCATCTGAACAGGGTAAAACGTCTTTGCAGTCTCTAAAGGCGGAAAACGGCGTCTATCTTGAGCATCGCGACCATCACACGCTTGTCGGCCAGACACTGGGCTACCAGGGCCGGGATGCGATGCTTATAATCGAGGGCACAGAAGAACGCCCTTGTCTGGTTGACGGGGCGAGAGTGCCCGCTATCGAGTACAATCTGCTGACAGGCAAGCTCAAGACCAGGCTAAGCGCCGCCCCCGGCGCTGTGCCGGTACGATAACAATCTGCCTCTTTAGTATTCAGCAAAATAGCATCGTCAATGTTTCTTACAGCGATCTGTTATTGTGAACTTTCGCATTTTTTTGGTCAATAGTTTTCATAATGAAAAACTGTAAAAACAAAAATGGCCTGCCGATGAAATGGGTAGATATGAACCTATTTCACGGAGGCCAGTATGAGTACTA
>JBGSSG010000252.1:0-2109 GCA_041737185.1 Anaerohalosphaeraceae bacterium | reverse complement strand
CTGCCTGCTGCATATAGACCCGTCCGCCGGCAGCGTGGGGAAGACCATACTTTACCAGCTTAATTTCGACGTTCGGACAAACGCCGACAAAACGATAGAGCAGAACGGGGCGAAAATCGCCGAGTTGTTTGTAAAGGCCCTCAAAGACCGTACCGAGCCGGGCTTTAGGACCATTCTCTCATTAAGCGGCGGCAGGGACTCAAGGGCCGAGGCCGCCGGTTTCTGTGCCGGCAATATCCCGTTTTCCGCCGTTACATTTCTGGACGCTAAAAAGGTCTCCCGGTACGACATCCCCAATGCCGCGAAGGTGGCAAAGGCCCTGAATTTAGACTGGAGACTGCTCAACCTGCCGCCCGCGACGGGAAAAGAGTTGCTGGCTTCTCTTAAGCTCAAAGGAGGGCTTAATTATTTTTCATCGGCGTTTATTGTATATTATTTCCGCAAACTCATCGAGTTGTTCGGCAGGCGCATCATCTGCTTTGTCGGCAACGGAGGCGACCGCGTCAACGGCTACCACAGACCGCCGGAAAAAATAGGAAACCTCGACGAAATGGTCAGCCTGTGCCTGAAGCGTACCCGCGGCCTCGGCAGAGAGCCTTTACTGTCCTTTGAACAGGTCGCGGCCCTGACAGGGGTCAGTTCCGAAGAAATCATAGACAGCCTGAAAGAGTATTTTAAGACCTATCCTGAAAAAGACCTCGCCGAGAAATTTGTTCGGTTTTGCTTATGGGAACAGTCGTATTTGCGCTATCACGACGCCAATGACCGCGACCGCTCGATCGTCTGGTGTACTACGCCTTACTGGTCAACGGAACTGTTTTTGTATATGATTAATTGCCCCGATGAGCAAAAAAAGGGGGATAAATTATATGTAGCCTATCTGAAGCGGTTAAATGAAGAGATGTGTAAAATACAGGCTACGGTGAACAGACGCCCTGTTTTTCAGAACCTTGTTCCGCGTAAAAAGCCGTGGTATCGCAGGATAATCGGCAAAACCTGGGTGGCCGTTCGGGCGACGCTTCGATTTTGCATCGGCCTGTTGCCCGGGCGCAAAGCCGGGCAAAAGACATTTGCTCATAGTCCCGACATTATCCGCTGCCTTCAGGAGCAGATTCGCTCCTGCCCGCAAATATCGGAGTTGTTTAATCCGAAGGTTCTGGGCCGGATTGTTTCCGATTTAGACCATTACGGTTCGCAGAATCTGGGCGTGTTCCTGACGGTTACTTCGATGATTGAATATCTTTCCGAAGGCAAAAGTACAATAGAATCATTTCTTGATGAAAATATGGATACTTACTGATGGAATCAGCTTCTATAGAGACAGGGCGTATCCGAACTCTGACATTGCTGGGCCGCAGGTTTGTTCGATAATCCTGAGATTTTTCTGTCCGAAAAATTCCAGCCAGGACGCGGAATTATCGCCTTTGGGCTGATACTGGACATTGACGCTGCCGCTTATGTCGTATCTGGCCGCCAGTCCAAGCCGGCCGGCCAATTCGACAATGGCAGCCTTTTTGTCGGCTATGAAATCCTCATAGCGGATAAGATGCATTCGCTCCCGGTGAAGTTCATAAACGGATGCGATTTTTGTCCACCGTTTTGCCAGCGTCTGGATATGGTTTTCCCCGGCGGTTCCGTAGAGATTTCCTGCCAGTACTTCCCGCCAGCCGCGGGTGGGCAGTTTTTGGATTTCCTGTTCTGATAACTGTTCAAGGTTGCCGGGCAGTTTCAGCCGGTTCAGTATGCTGCGTATATTATCCCTCGGGTCGCGGATAATAAATACAAACCTGCCCCCGTCAAAGAATTCGAAGGTTTGCTCAATAAAAAATATCAGGTGGAGGTCCTTGATGATATCCGCTGCGAAAAACCGTGGATACCGCCTAGTTGCTTCGGCAAGGCTTAGCCGTTTTTCCAGCAGTTCGAACTCGACGCCCCTTTGTATGTGATAAACAGGGTCCATCGAGAATGTTTGCCCGCAGGCCCCGGCCAGAAGCGTCCCAATGGCGGTCGAGCCGGTCTTCTGATTGCCGGTAATGACGACGGCCCGCCTGTTCGGCCTGCCGATGAGCCGCTGACATAGTTTCCTGATTCGACAAACCTGTTCCGCGA
>JBGSSG010000244.1:0-12635 GCA_041737185.1 Anaerohalosphaeraceae bacterium | reverse complement strand
TGGTTATATGGAGTTAAACTCGAAATTCTAATATCTAAATCCTAAACTCTAAACAATATCAAATGTTCAAAATCCTAATTTTCAAAACAAAAACCGCACATCAGCAGCTTTGATATGTTTGGATTTTTGGTCATTTGGATTTAGAGCTTGTTTAGAATTTAGTGCTTAGGATTTTTATACTGTTCTCAAAATTACTTACGCTGTAATGTTAAATAAGACCTTAAGTTCTGTCGCCTGTCGATGTGTTATTGTTGTTTTTCCATAAGCAGGACAGACTGGGCGGCGGCAAGGCGGATGTAGTTTGAGGTGCTTTGCAGCGCCGCCGGCAGATAGGCGGCCAGTTTTTCTGAGCCGATGCGTCCGATGGCCATTACCGCCATTCCATTGCTTATTGTGCTCTGGTTCAGGTCCGGCCGGGTCGCAAAGTAGGCCAGTACCTCATCCTGGCCGGACTGGTCGTTTAGTCTTCCGAGCTGTTCGGCGGCGGCCAGTCTGACCTCGATTACGTCGTCTGAGAAGAGCATCGTCTGGATAGCTGTTTTTGCCTCTGCCGAGCCTAATGCTCCCATAGCGCGTATGCCGGTAACCCTGTCGTCGGCGTACTTGCTGATAAGCAGAGGCCAGAGTTTTTCGCGGCAGATTTTGTCGTCGCCGAGCATTGCGATGGATTCAAGGGCCGAGAACCGCACCTTTTCCGGGGCGTCGTTGTTCCGCATCGCTTTGTACAGCAGGGCGATATCGCCTTTGTTTCCGAGCTTTCCGAGCAGCAGAAGTGCATTTGCGCTTACGGTAGGATTGCCGCTTTTTGTCGCCTGTCGGATGAGCGGAATATGGCTGTTGTCGCCAAGTCTGGCTATGGAGTATGCCGCGGCTATGCGGATGTTTTCGTCGGTGTCCTGCAGGGCCTTTTCCGCCTGCTCCCGGCAGCCGTGGCAAACCATTTCACCGATGGCAGTCGCGGCGGCAAAACGTACCGGCACAGAGCGGTCGCCAAGCAGCTTTAGAATCTCCGGCATAAGGTTCTTTTGGTTCGTTGTTGCCGCGACCTCTATGGCGTGTGTGCGGGTCGATGCGGCCGGGTCGGCAAGCGAGGCCAGAAGAGCCGCCCTGGCGCGCGGCAGGAGCGATTTGACGGATACTCCGGCGGCGGTATTTGTGTCCGCGGCGTCGGGCATTGTTGTGCAGGCGGGGATAAACGCCATCAGCAGGGCAAGGGATATTTTTTTTAACAGGCGCATTATTCTTTTTCTCTCCGATGTTTTTTTCTTTCTATTATACCTGCGGCCAGCAGTATGAAAAGACCAAAGCCCAGAATTGCGTCAAGCCATCGTCCGTGTTTAGTAAAGAAACTGATTCGGCCATCTATCGGGATTGCGTCGGCAAACCAGCCGGCGACGCCTTGCCGTTCCATAGCGTTTCGCGGCAGTGTGCCCATCAGATAATCATTTTGGATTTTTCCGACAGGGTCAATCAGACAGCTTATTCCGGTATTGACGCTTTTTAAGATACTGATGCGGTTTTCGACGCAGCGGAAGACGCTTATAGCCGTCCTTTGAGCAAGTTCGACCGTTGGAATCACCTTGTTATTCCTGAACCGCACGTACCAGCCGTCGTTGCTTATGTTGACTATCCAGTCGGTTTTTTCTCCTTTGCCCCCGGCCAGCGTCATTTTTCCGGCGAGGTCGGCGTCCGTGTCTTCATAACATATCGATACGCCGAAATGGTATTCTCTGTTTTGGTCTTTGATTTCGAACAGCGTATAATTTTCGCCGGGGGTAAGATTATAGTCATAATCGTACGGACTGAGTTTCATAAACAGGTTGTAGATCCAGGGGGCGGATTTTTTGAATGGGATGTATTCGCCGAACGGCACAAGGTGGATTTTGTCGTATCGTTTTGTATCCTGCACTCCGTCGGGCCTGTAAAGGAATGCGGAGTTGAACTTGTCCGAGACGATATACTGAAAATCTTTTTCAGAGACGGAGGCGGCGTGAGCGCCGACCAGCAGATATGCGTTGTCTTTAGCCGCCTGGCTGATACGCCGGTCGAATTCCTTCGGTTCGCTTTCCTGCGGGCAAAGCTGCACATAGGCTGGATTAAGTACGCTAAGGACTATTGTTTCCGGCCAGACGACAAGGACGGGTTTTGATTGCAGCGACTCCTTCGTCAGCGCCAGCATTTCTTCAAGGATTTGCCCCGCGTTTTCGTTTTGTTCTTTTACCGACGACGGGATATTCGGCTGCACCGAGGCGACAACAGGGCCGGGCTGGACGTTTTGCCGGCTTTGACTTAGCCTGTAATGTCCATATCCGACAGCGGCCCACAGCAGGCAGGCCAGAGCCGCCGCCTGAATGGCAATGCGTTTTGAAGATATGCTTTTACCGGTTTGCCGGATGATTATCTCCGCGGCCAAGCCGTTGGCCATCGCAACAAGTACCGAAACGCCCGATGCCCCGAATATGTCTGCGATTTGAATAAGGTGGAGGTTGCGGTACTGGCTATGCGACAGGAAATACCAGCTAAATCCGGTAAAGAGAACCGACTGGACGGCCTCGGCCCCGACGAACAGCACCGCAGCAGCGGGGACAAGCGGAAGGTTTTTGCGCCGAGCGTACCGTGCGGCAAAGGCCAGCACTGGCCAGTAAAGGCCCTGAAACAGGCCAAAGCACACATACCCCGGCGCCGTTACCAGCGCCACCCAGTACAGATTTCCCAGCCAGTACGTGACCCCGACAAGATAAGCGCAAAGGAAGAATTTCCATCCGCCGGCGCCGGGTCTGCAGGCGAGGATAAACGGCGTCCAGGCAATCCAGGCCAGAAACGCAAGGTCAAACGGCGCCTGACAGAACATAAGGGCAAGTGCGGCGGCTGCAAAAAGCGGAAGGGCGGCCGGTATTTTAGCGATTATTTTTTTGCCAGCCACGTGAGCAGTTCTTCCAGTGCGTTTCGGATAAGGTTGCGGTCGGGGATTTTCTGGCCGTTAAGCCTTAAGCTCAACTGGCCGCAGAACAGATTGAAAAGTTTTTCGCTGTCGAGCAGTTCCTGTGCGTTTATGCCTGTTTCGACGAAAAGGCGTTTCAGTTCAATCGACTGGTACATATCGAGGCCGTTTGCGGCTCTGGAGTGTTTTACCTTTTCCAGTTCGGCAAGCCGGGCCTGTGCGTTTTCTACATAGCTTTGCGAGACGTCAATCCCGCAGTAGAGCCGGTTCAACTGTGATGCCGCCGCCGCGGTTGTTCCTGAGCCGATGAATGGGTCGAGAACCAGATCGTCCGCGTTGGAGCTTGCCGCGACGATTCTGGCAAGCAGCAGTTCGGGCATCTGGCAGGGATGCCAGCCCTGTCGTTCCTTGAATGTGCCGCAGACGCGGGAATACTGATTCCATGTGTCATCCGGAAGTTTTCCCCTTGCGTCGGCTCGTTTGTCGTTGTACAGAGTCTGCCTGTCGGACGGCAGCCGTACCGCACCGTCGTTAAAGACAAAATTTTTCGCGTCTTTGACGAAATAGAGGATATGTGTATGCGAGCGGGCGAATTTCTGTTTTGTCTGCTGGCCGAATGTATAGTGCCATATAATCCAGTTGCGAAGCGTAAGGCCAAGCTCGTCGCCGATGATACGCACGTGCGCGGCATAGTCGTCGCCTATGGCGATATAGAACGAGCCGTTGGGCTTAAGTACGCGGACACAGGCGGCCATCCAGTCTTTTGTCCATGCGATATAGTTGTTCTTTTCGACCTTGTCGCGGTACTTGTCATATTGGTAGCCGATGTTGAACGGCGGGTCGGCAAATACGAGGTCTGCAAACGGCTCTTTGGCCCTGCCCAGCAACTCGATACAATCGCCGCAGATGATTTTGTTTTTGAAGTCGCGCATAGACGATTATGATAATCGCCTACGTGCCGTTTGCAAGGGACAAATCGGATATGGGGTACTTTTACCGGCCTGTGATAACGCGCTGGTCTCGGCAGGTTTTGCCGCTAAAGCAGTCGGTGAACTCGACCTTTACGGTAAACTCGCCTTTGGCGCCGATGAGCTGTTGCGGCAAAGGCAGGGGGACGTGATAATAATTGGTCAGGAATGCGGAAGACCAGAGTCGCTGAAGCTGCTGGGGCGTTAATGTCCACTGGGCAGGCATTGCATCCTGTCCCTTCGGTGCGTTAAGATCCCACAACTGCACGCGAAGACTGCCGATAGCCTTTATCCGGTCCTGGGCCTGGTCTATCGGTTCAAGATAGACTGTAAGGTTCTCGACTTTGCCGTCGCCGTCCCTGTCATAAAACCCCGTTCGCTTTCCAAGAGTAATCTTCTCAAGGGTGGCAAGCTCGGCAAGGCGTATATTCGGGTCGATGGCTGCGAGCGTCTGAACCTGTTCGTTCAGCCGGCTGTTTTCGTCGGCAAGTCTTTGGTTTTCCACCGCCAGTTGTGTTTTTTCCGAACGGAGTTGGGTAAGATGCTGCCAGAGCGTTTTGTTTTCCTGCCCGCATCCGCAGGCAACGAAGGCGATTATCGCCAGGCCGGAGATTTGCCCTGCTGCCTTCATTGTCGTCCTTTCGTTTGAGTCGCCCCTGTAATTTAATCCTGCCGGTTTTTCTCCGTCGCTGCGGGTAAATGAGGCGCTTTTTTGAGAATCGAATCGGCAAGCCCGTAGTCAATCGCTTCCTGGGCTTCGAGCCAGAGATTTCTGTCGCAGTCTTTTTCGATTTTGGCGGCGTCCTGGCCGGAGTGCTCTGCAAGTATCTGGTAGAGCCTGCTTCGCAGCCGCAGGATTTCCTTTGTTTCGATTTCCAGGTCGGTGGCCGGGCCTGTCATAACCCCGCTGATAAGGGGCTGATGGAGCAGTACCCTGCTGTTTGACAGGATGAAGCGTTTGCCGGGCTGTCCTGCGGCAAAGAGAACCGCCGCCATGCTGGCCGCCTGGCCGACGCAGTAGGTCGCCACTGGGCATCGCAGGAATCGCATTGTATCGTAAATCGCCAGGCCCGAAGTGATTGCCCCGCCGGGCGAGTTGATGTAAAAATGTATGTCGCCGGCGTTGTCCTCGTTGCTCAAAAAAAGCATCTGTGCGATAATCAGATTTGCGGAGTCGTCGTCGATTTCGCCCGGCAGAAAAATGATTCGGTCCCTTAGCAGGCGGGAATAGATATCGTAAGCGCGTTCGCCTCTGCCGGTGGTTTCAATGACGATTGGGACCAGATTTTTCGCAGCGGTCATTTTATCCTCTCTATCCTAATACTGAGGGGCAATTTTATTTTCCCTCTTCTTTTTTATCCTTTTTTTCCTGGTATTCCTTTTCGTGGAGCACGTCGTCGATAAGTCCGTAATCAAGGGCTTCCTGCGCGGTCATATATTTGTCTCGTTCGGTTTCTTCGGCGATTTTTTCAGGGGTAAGTCCGGTATGTTTCGACAGGATTTCGTTGAGCATTTTTTTGGCCTTGCCGATTTCCTCGGCCTGAATCCGGATATCCTCGGCCTGGCCGGAAACTCCGCCCCAGGGCTGGTGGAGCATTACCTTTGCGTGGGGCAGTGCATGTCGTCTGCCCTTTGTTCCCGCCGCGAGGATTACCGCGCCGCCGGACTGTGCTTTTCCGATACAATAGGTTGCCACCGGCGAGCCGATGAATTGCATTGTATCGTAAATCGCCATTGTGTCGTCAACAGAGCCTCCGGGCGAATTGATGTACAGGCTTATTTCCACCCCGCGTTTGAGGTTGTCAAGGTAAAGCATTTTCATAATAACCTCGGCGGCCAGGCGGTAAGAGATTTCGCCGATAAGAAAGATGATACGGTTCTCAAGCAGCAGGTCGTCGATTGTCATTTCCCGAGTCCGCTGATACGTCGGCATCTGAGCTTGAGGGTCAGCGGGCGTATGATGCGAATTCTGCCAGGACTGATAGAACATTGCCATTTCCTTTATTTTTCACTTTTTTCGGACCTTCGGCTGCGTTTTCAGCGCTCCTGCTGCCCTGTCCGTGTCCAGATTGTATCGGACAGGAACGAGTCCGACTTTTTTACTTTATTCGTCTTTTTGTTCTTCTTTTTCGGCCTTTTTGGGCTTGCGTTTTTTGGGGGCCGGTTTTTTTTCGGTGGCGGTTTCCGAAATTTTGGCCTTTTCGAGGATTTTTTCAATACATTTTTGTTCCCGAATCTGCTGTGTGAACTGGGCGAGCGAGCCGTCGCGCATCAGTTCTTCGCGCATTTTTTCCGGCCTTCGGCCGCGCATTGCCGCGGCCTGTGCGATATAACCGTTGACTTCCTCGTCAGTTACTTTGACCTCGAATTTTTCGGCGACTTTGTCCATAATGAAAAACTGTCTGAGCTGTTCTTTGGCCTGTTCTTCGCTGCTGGCTCGCAGTTGTTCCATTTGCTGGTCGATTTGTTCTTTAGGCAGGCCGCGCATCAGCATATTTGTGTATTGCCGCTGCAGCACCGAAAGGGTCTGGTCGGCAGCGATGTCGGCGGGCAGTTCGAAGCTCGTTTTGTCCCGCAGGTACTGATAGACCTGCTCGCTCATCGCCGATCGCGCCGATCGCTCGGCCTGTGCCGTCATCCCGGTGCGAATGTTGTCGCGAAGCTCCTCGGCAGTGGAAACGCCGAACCGTTTGAGAAATTCTTCATTCATCTCGGCCGGCGAAAGACTCTTGATTTCCCTGACGGCGATTTCCAGCTCGACCTTTTTGCCGCGGTAATGTTCATTGAAAAATGTCGCGGGCACCTGCACAGTCGTTTTTTTCACCTCGCCGGTTTTCGCGCCGGAAAGCAGTTCCTGCAGGTTTTCGACCGGAATCGGGCCGACAAAGCCCGTTTTGCGGATGTAGATTTCGATGTTGCTCTGCTTGTCGTGTTCATTTGATTCTTCGATTGCAATGGCGATGTCGGCGACAATCTGGTCATCGGCTTCGACCGGTCCGTCCTTTGGAACCCACAGTCCCGCGCGGTTGCGGATAGAGGTCAACTCTTCTTCCACCGTTTGGTCCGTAATCTCGATGGCCTGTTTTTGAATCTCAATGCCCTCAAGCTGCGGAAGTTCAAATTCCGGGCGTACCTCAACGTCGAATTCAAATTTTAGCGGTCCCGATTCCGGCAGTTCGACCGCGTCCGGGTCAATCTTCGGATCGCCAAGGATATCGAGCTTATTTTCTTTAATCGCCTCCTGGCTGGCGTCCAGCAGGAGCTGTACCTTGACCTGTTTGGTGATATCCGTGCCGAAGCGTTTTTCCAGCAGCCGGATAGGCGCGCGCCCTTTGCGAAATCCTGGCAGAACGGTGTCCTTTTTAAGCTCCAGATATTTTTCATCGAGGGCCTTTTTGATTTTTTCTTCCGCGACCTCGACCGCGATTTTCTTCTTGCACGCTCCGTCATCGGTGATGGTTACGGAGAAAGGAGATTTTTCGGTCTGTTCGTTCTGCTGCTCGTTTGTTTTTTCGCTTGCCATATTGTCGGTTCCTCTTGATTTGGTGAACAATAAAAAAAGCCGGCCTAAAGTGTTCAGCCGGCCTGTTTTTTCCGGGGCAACAACCCGTTTCCGGGCTGGATGAACGCTTTTGTGACCTGCGCCAGGCTACTTTTAAGCCGATAACTCGTCAAAAGCTGTGTCGCTTGCTCCCGACCGACGGTACTTACCTGGTACTGTCTTAAATATGCACCGGCCGGGGGCAAAAGCGGGTGATCGGACTTGAACCGACGACATTCACGTTGGCAACGTGACGCTCTACCACTGAGCTACACCCGCGAAAACAAAACATCATAATAGTTTTTTTATGCCGGAATTCAACCGTATTTTAAGAAAAAAGCGAATGTTTTTGATGATAATGCAGACAAAGAATACATAATAAGTCATTTATTTTTTTTCAATTTTTTTCAGGAAATTATTTGACTTAGGGATATTCTGTGTTATACTTGTAATAGTAGAAGTGGTACAACTTTGGAAGCTAATATCAATATGCAGATTGTAATAGACCATTCATCAGGCAGGGCTGTTTATCAGCAGATTGTTGACTATGTAAAGCGGGAGATTGCTCTTGGCCGTTATCGGTTCGGCGAACAAATACCAACCGTAAGAGACCTGGCAAAACAGCTTGTCCTGAATCCCAACACAATAGCGAAGGCTTACAGGATTTTGGAACAGAACGGTGTTATCACCACCCGGCCCGGAGCAGGGGCATTTATCGCCGATTCGGAAAGTCCGCTTACCGCCGGGGCCAAGGAAAAGATACTTACTGAAAAGCTCGAATACGCGATTGTCGAGGCTGTCAGTCTGAAGGTGAAAAAAAATGTATTAACGGAGCTTTTTAACAGGCTGCTTGAAAAGTTTCATTTTTAACAGGCGAGGGAATACCAATGAGCGTTATCAGTATTGAAAATCTCGTTAAGTATTATGAGGGCAGGTGTGTGCTGGATAACATCAGTCTGCGTATTCCGCAAGGCTGTATTTACGGTCTGCTCGGACGCAACGGGGTCGGCAAGACCACGCTGATTCGCATTCTTCTGGGTCTTGAAAATCCCAGCCGGGGAAACACATATATCTTCGGCAAGTCCAGCGGGCTTTTGAGCAGGGCGGATAAAGGACGCATCGGTTATGTCGCCGAGGGCCATCACCTGCTCGGCCATTACCGGGTAAGTGAACTGGTTGATTTGGCAAAAAACCTTTCAAAAAAATGGAACCAGAAATTTTTCGAGAGTACGCTCGAGATGTTCAGTCTTCCGATGGACAGGAAAATTAAGCAGCTTTCAAACGGAATGCGGGCCCAGCTCAATCTTGCCATTGCTATGTCCACAGAGCCGCAGCTTTTGATTATGGACGACCCCACGCTGGGCCTTGATACCGTGGTTCGCAGGCAGTTTCTTGAGTTTGCCATCGACGTAATACAGAAGGACGGCAGGACGATACTTTTCAGTTCGCACATACTAAGCGACGTAGAACGCATCGCCGACCGCATCGGGCTGATGATTAACGGCAGGATAGTCGTTGACTGTTCGCTGGAAAGGCTCAAGCAACTCATTCGTCAGATGCGGATAATTTTCACCGAGGCCGCCCCGCAAAGGGTAGACATTACCGACATCATCCGCTGCCGCAGGGGAGGCAGGGAGCTGCTGATTACAATCGCCAACTGGGACGAGAACAAACGCAGGGTTATCGAGTCGTACCGGCCCGAAAGTATTGTCGAGGTGCCGATGACTCTTGAGGATATTTTTGTCGAATGTACCGATTCAAGGGATTTGTCGATGCCGGCCTGCTGACCGGCTGATAAGGAGAAACGTTTATGATGACGCTTATAAAACGGGAACTTACGGATATGTCGCTGTTTCTGCTGGCCTCGGCGGCAGCGGCGACGGCGTTTGCGGCTGTGCTTATTATGCCAGTCTTCGATATCCGGATGAACAGGGACTTTTGGGAGTTCTTGGTGACTTGTTTGCCGGTAATGTCTGTTGTCTTCGCTGCGGCGCTTGGCGTAAGCCAGATGTATTTTGACAGGATGCGCGGGGTGTCAACCTTCCTTTGTACCCATTCTGTTCGTAAAGAGCATATATTTGCGGCCCGATGTATCGCCGGCCTTATAATTATTCTGGTCTGGTTTGTGCCGGCGTTTTTGGCCGTTCAATGGACCTTTGCTTACCATTGGCCGGTTATTTTTCCTGCTTTGGCGATATTTCATAAAATCTCGGCGGTCTTTTTCCTCGGTCTGCTGGCTGCGTACAGCCTGGGCCTGTCAAGAGGCTGGACATCCGGCAAAATTATGCCGACCCTCGGAACGCTGGTTCTTTTACTGCCGCTTATGACACTGGTAATCGTAAAAGGCTTCTGCGCAGAACTGATGCTGCTGCTTGCGGTTCTTGCTGCCGCCTGCCTGTGCAGAGCATGGTCGGTTTATAAATCATCGAGCTTATAAGGAGAACGCGATTATGAATTACAAAATACGTCCTCTTGAAACCTTTGCTGTCGGCTTTTTTGTACTGCTCGTCTGGATGGTTGTGCTTTTCTGGGGCGAGTTTGTGTTGAAAATAGCCGCTGCTAATATTAGTTCTTCCTCTGGTATCCAACTCTATCCTGAAGGTCTGCTCCAGCCTTCTCTGGAAAACGACCCCAACATCAGACCGCCGTATTTCGACTGCCGGGCCGGCAGAGGCGATGCGATTTTTTACTCGCTGGGGATTGTAAGCTCCTTTGCCTCGTTTCCGTTTGGAGAAGATGCGGTATTCCTTTGGAGCAGAGATAACGTTTCGATTTATTACGACCGCAGCATCGGCAATCTGGTGTATTGTAAGTATATGAAGGTGAAAAAATGGTATGAGCAAGAGATTTATTTTTATGTCGGGCCGGAGGGCATTTCCAAAACGCCCAACGAGTCCATAGGCAGGTTTGTCGAGCCTGTCTTTTCGGAAATTTTTACCGATTGCCGCGGGCTTTTCGTTTACGACAAAGCTCTGCGGCGTTTTTTCCGTGTGGAGGCGAACTGGGCGAGAGTTTACCCTGAAAAAGGCGGCGCACCATCTATGGACTTGGCCCGGTATTTTTACGCCGGCCCCGTAATCGAGCCGAATCTGCCTTTTATGCCCGTTCAGATAGGCAGCCAGAGAATCGTGAAAGGTTTCGGCGGAGGAATTTCGTACTACGGCCCCAGCAGGAAAGGTAATCAATCCGGCCACGTCCAATTAGTGCAAATACAGTCGGATATAGGTACTGCTGCCGGCCAGTATCTGCTCGTGCTTGACAAGAGTGGAGGCATTATGGGCGTTGACAGGCAAACCCTGACATATTCAAAATTTCTTGGCAGACTGCCTTCTGTGCTGTCATTTTTCGGGCGAGTCGATAATCCTGCGCCGTATGAAACGCCTGCCTATGAAATTGTGCCTATAAGCATGGTAAAAGACGGCCGGTCTGAATATCAGGGTCTGTGCGCCACTGTTATGGCAAAGGACGGATTGGATGTATCGGCGGTCTTTTATGACAAGGACGGCAAGATATCTGCCTCGTCCAGTACCTCCTCAGGTTATTGGTCCAGACAGTCTGTTACCTTAGGCGGGCCTTCGGACAGTACATATATGCTGACAGAGCGGCCCGGCGGGCCGCTGGTACTTACAATCAAGTATTTCTTTGAGAATCTCTACCCGCCGGCGATGAGTGTTGCGTCATTTTTCGCATCTGACTTGCTAAAGGCGCCTGCCGGGGGGAGAAGTATATTTATCAAACCCGACAGTTTTGCCGGTATGCTGGCTGATACCGCTCGGCAGTATCCGTTTTCGGCGTTCTGGCAGATGTGGCTGTTTATCATTCCATCGGTTATTGTGAGTTTTGCTCTGGGCCTGACTGCTATGCGAAGCGCAGGGGCGCTGGGCTATTCCAAACAAAGCAGCCGAGTATGGTTTGGGATTGTTCTGCTTTTCGGGATACCCGGTTTTATCACCTATAAACTTTGCAGGCCGAAGGAAGTAATGATAACTTGTCTGTTCTGCGGCAAAGGCCGCCAGACCGTTCTCGACAGATGTCAAAACTGCGGCAAAGGATGGGATACATCGGCCATCAAGGCCCCTGACTGGCGGGTAATCGACTCGCCTGGCGATACAACGGAAACTGGCGAAAAAACCGCGGAGAAAATATAAACCTGATGCAAACTGCCGATACTGCCTGAAATCCGATTGCATTTTGGATTTTTCCTGCTTATGCTGATAGGGGTGGTCAGAGGAAAGGGGACAAGGATATGTTCAAGCAAATCGGTTTATGTCTGTCGATACTGTGTTTTTGTTCCTGCAAAGACAATCATCAGGCGCCAATACAGGAGCAGGGGAAAGGAGATGAGCCTATGGCTATTAAAGTAAGCAGCCCGGCGTTTGAGGAAGGGCAGATGATACCGGCCAAATTTACCGCCGACGGGCAGGACATTTCCCCGCCTTTGAAGTTTGGCAACATACCCCCACAGGCAGAGAGCCTGGCAATTATCAGCGACGACCCCGATGCCCCCGTCGGTACCTGGGTGCACTGGTTAGTTTGGAATATCCCCGCCGGTGTCCTGGAATTGCCAGAAGGTCTGGCTATCGACGGTCAACTGCCCGATGGAACTTGCCAGGGGACGACGGATTTCAGGCGCGTTGGTTATGGCGGGCCTGCGCCGCCGAGCGGCATCCACAGGTACTATTTCAAGGTCTATGCGATTGACTGCCTGCTGGAGCTAAAACCCGGCGCTGGGCGCGGCGAGCTTGAGAAAGCGATGAAAGGACATATCCTCGCACAGGGTCAGCTTATGGGCCAATACAAACGTCAGCGATAGCCATCCTTAAAGGCTGAGTTTGTGAATTACCAGGCCTGTGTACATTGCCAGCATCATCAGATAGTCGAGGTCCGGCAGGCTGTAATGGGTGTGTTCGGTGGAATTTTCCACGTATAGCGCCCCGAAACAATCCTTTTCATAAACTATCGGGGCAATGATGACAGAACGGATGCCCATATTGGCGATTTGTCTGGGCAGTTGATGGACCAGCATATATTTCTGTTTTTCCAGCACATCTGCAAGGCTTTTGGGCACAGCTATGTTCAGCCGGTCGATAGAGGTGGTGGTGAGAGTTTTTCCTGCGGCGATTTCCAACAAGTGTCTTTTATCTGGATCTGACAAAAACACTCCGTCTGCCTTTGTCAACTCAGA
>JBGSSG010000221.1:0-7051 GCA_041737185.1 Anaerohalosphaeraceae bacterium | reverse complement strand
AAAGATAAAAACGGGAGCCCAGGCCCAAAGTTCGGGACGGACCTGATTGAAAAACGGTTCTGTTGCGAACATCTTGCAGAGGAAGGTCAGGATAAAGCAGCCCGCGGTAGCGGCAAAACTGACGGCGACAGCGGTTTTTATGTCCCGCGGGTCTCGGCAAATCAGCACGGGCAGGGCCACAAGCAGCATTATAAGGTTCATCAGAGGGTCGGTGATGCGGGTGTGCTTTTGCAGGTACAATTCAGCCAAATCCGTCTGGCGGGTACCCTCGTTTTTTGCAAGCGCTATTAGCTGGGCCGAGCTGAGAAGAGATTTATATCCTTCCTGCCTTCGCATTGGAATCTGCTGGGGTGTTAAATCCGTAGGAAAGAAATCGACGGCGGCGATCTGCGGGCCGGAAGATGCCAGTTGTGATTGAGGGATATTCAGCAGTTGGCCGTTTTGCAGCGTCCATCCTTTCCGCCGGTCGTCATAAACGCCATTTTCAGCGAGTATTCTGCCGGTAACAATCCACCGGTCGGTGCCGGGCAGGCGCTTCCTTAAGATAAAGAACGGATTATGCAGGGAAGACGTTTTTTCATCGAACGATTTTGTGCAGGTTAAATCGCCCTTTGAATCGGCGGCGAACCACAAGTCATAAAATTTGCCGCCCGACATATCATCGTGTTTTCTGGTAAGCGGCCCGGCCAGACGAGGAACGATTGCCTCCTGGTCAAAAATCTGCAGGCCAGTGAGAATGGCCGACAGGGCTATAATGGGAGCAAGAACGCGTTTAAGACTGACCCCTGAAGCCATAACAGCGATTAACTCATTATTGCGGGTCATCCGAACCAGAGAAAAGACCGCGGCAACGACTATAATCATCCCGGCCATATCCCGGAACCACAGTGCGCTGCGGATAACATAGAACTGTCCTATATTGGCAAGAACCATCCACGGTCCCGTACCCGCCTGCTCTGCAAATTCATCGAGATGCATAAACAAATCAATCGTGATGTACATACCAATCAGCACCAGCAGCGAAATCAGGTAGCCGGTAAGAAAATTACGGGAGATATATCGGTCAAGAATTTTCATATCCGCCTTCCTTATGTACGCAGCAACTTTCTATAAAGACATGCCATAAGCAGCGTAAGCATCGCCAGGCCCGCCCACATCAGGCTTACGCCGGTCATTGTTGAGGTAGCGGGGTTTTTGGCGAGTTCCTTGCCCGCGAGGATAAAGACAATCAGCACCCCGGCAGGTATTGCGCTTGCTCCAAAAGCGCTGAGGATATGGCCTCCGCGATAGAAAATGCCCAGCGCTATGCCGGTAAGTATCAATGTAATGCAGCCCAGCCCCAGGACAAGACGCGAGTTGATTTCGGCTTCTATTTCACTGTCTATGCGGCCAAGTTTTACGGCAAGCCTTTTTTGAGCTTCCTTGAGTTTTTTACTCGGCATCGATTCGAGAATAGTTTTATCGCTGCCGGCTCGCGCCAGGGTTTCCAGCAGAGGCCCGCCGTCTATGACGTCGGTAATTGACCGCGGAAGTTCGATATTGCTTGCGAATTTTCTAAGGGCGACTCCGCGGACGTCCTTTCCGCGGTCCCAGGAAGGGCTTTCCAGATTCAGCTCTATGCGGGCCTGGAGGTCGTCGCTGCCAAGCCGGAAACTGCCCCGACGGCTTTGGTATCGGCAGATGGGGGTATTGAGCAGTTTGTCGGATTCGAGAAGTTCAATCGGCCCGACCAGTTCGAGGCAATAGTCCTTTCCGCCATCGGCCCGGATATCGGCGGCCCGAAGCAGAAAAAACCGGTTTCCGTCCGCATCTTCAAGACGGAAATCCTTTCCGCTGTCCCATGCCCGTTTCATTTCCTGCCCCAGCATTTCTATAACTAATTGCGCCCTTGTCGCCAGGGCAAGCTCACGTACAGGATAAAATTTCAGCTTGTCCGCCCGGATGCGTTTGAGCTGGTCGAGCTTCTGAAACTTGATATTGTCGGCAAGCAGCGAGGGAAATCGGCTGGTTACCTCAAGCTGTTCGGTATAGACCGGCGCAACATCATCGACCCTGTAAGTCTCCCGCGCAATGATTGTCGCCTGGTTGTAATCATCCTGCGTCTCAATCAGGATTCTTGCGCTTTGAGCGGTAATCATTCTGCCAATACCATCTTTGGTGACATCGAGGATTATTACCCCTTCGAGCATATTTGCGGCAGGGTCGGCGCGGTCGGCGTAAATTTTATACGAGCTGTTCGGCAGGGAATAAAATCCCTTGCGCTGGAGATTGCGGAAAAGTATCTGTTCGGCGTTGGCCTTTACGCTTTTTTCGCTTCGCCGCACGAATGCAGGAGCCACGTGAAAGCTGAGGACCAGATTGGCAACCGCCACAAGAATCGCAAGTGAAAGTCCGGGATAGACCATCGTCCACAGGCTTATCCCGCTGGCCCGGCAGGCGTCAAGCTCACGGTCCGCGGCAAACCGGCCATAGACCATAGAGGCCGCGAACAGAGCGCTCATCGGCAGCACAAACGTCAGGGTAATCGGCAAAAAATAGCCCAGCAGGTGCAGAATCTGCTGCGGGCTGATGCCGTATTCCTGGATTGGGCGCAGCAGAAGTCCCAGGCTGAGCATCAGCGTCATTGCCACCGTGGTCAGCACAAACACTCTGACCAGCTCACGGAAAATATACCTGTGCAGCGTGAAAATCATACGATTTTGAACCTTACCTTTTAAAGGGCCCGCCTATTCTTGCACATCGCTGGCTGTTTTTCCAACAAAAAAAACACGGTCTAAAAAAGACATCGGCGACAAGAGAGATTCTTCCCTTTCGGACATAATGGATTTCAGAGAGCCGGGCTGTTTTGCCTTAGTTGTTTGTTGATGCGGACGCTGCACCAGTCGTGCCCGCACATCGTGCAGAAATCCTGGGTATGTCCGCCTTCGCCGAGCGTGCTGTTGCGGCAGGCCTCTTCGTACATCGCTTTCGCCGAGGCTGGGTCGATTGATAACTCCAGATGTTTTTTCCAGTCCAGATTTGCGCGGGCGATACTTAGTTCCTTATCGCGCTGTGCCGCATTGCCGAAACCGCGGGCCACATCGGCGGCGTGGGCTGCGATTTTAGAGGCGACAACACCCTGGCGGACATCCTCTTTGTCCGGCAGGCCGAGGTGTTCGCGGGGAGTTACATAACACAGGAAGGACGCGCCGTAAAAGGCTGCGGCTGTCCCGCCGATAGCGCTTGTGATATGGTCATATCCCGGGGCGATATCGGTTACCAGCGGTCCGAGCACATAAAAAGGCGCGCCGCGGCAAATTTTGCGCTGAATCTCCATATTGTACTGAATCTGATTAAACGGCACATGTCCCGGCCCCTCGACTATCACCTGCAAACCCTTATCCCAGGCGCGCTGTGTCAATTCGCCGAGAGCCTTCAGTTCGGCAAGCTGGGCGGCATCTGTCGCATCCGCTCCGCAGCCCGGACGCAGGCCGTCCCCGAGCGAAAAACACACGTCGTATTGCCGCATAATCGCGCAGATATCGTCAAACAGTTCAAACATCGGGTTTTGCCTGTTATGATAACTCATCCATTTGGCAAGCAGGGCGCCGCCGCGACTTACAATGCCCATCACCCGCGACTTGAGCAACTGCAAATGTTCCTTCAGCAGGCCGGCGTGTATGGTAAAGAAATCCACACCCTGCTTAGCCTGTTTTTCGATGACCTTCAGTATCGTATCATGGTCGATGTCTTCCACGGCCCTGCCGACAATCACTTCGTAAATCGGGACCGTTCCGAAAGGGGCCGGGCACTGCTCAAGCAGACATCGGCGGATTTGGTCAAGGTCTCCGCCGGTACTTAGGTCCATAATCGTATCGGCCCCGGCATCGAGAGCCACTCGCATTTTCTCCAGTTCGCCTTGAAGCGAGGAACGGACGCTGCTTAGGCCGATGTTGGCGTTTATTTTCGTTGAGACCGCTCTGCCGATAGCGATTGGCCGAAGGTTGCCGGCGGCGTGAATCCGGCCGGCGGGTATGACTAATCTGCCGGCAGCCAGCTCCGAACGCAGCAATTCCGCATCGACGCCTTCATTGTGGGCCGTTTTTGCAATCAGTTCAGTGATTTGCCCGGCATTGGCAAGTTCTTTCTGTGTCGCCATTGGATGCTCCGAAAAAAACAAAAGAATCGTTTCCGTAATGGAAGCGATTCCTGCCTTAAATGCCTTTATTTATGACTTTTACGCTTCCCTACGCAGGTAAGGCCGATACCGGCCCGCCCGATCAGGTTCGAAGGGTTTATCTCAGGTCTGCCCTGTCGTCGGGCTGACCACCCCCAGCGAACGAAGGTATTATACACCCCTGGCCCCCGACGGTCAAAGAATTTAAAAGCAAGTTATCACACCCCATTTTCAAAAATGCAATTACATAAGTCTTTTAATGCCAAGGAGATATAATCAAAAAACAAGCATGCCGACAGATGTGATAAGAGCGGTTTTTGAAATGCGTCATCTGATTCAAGGCTCTTTTCTCAAGCCTCACTGCCTGGGTCGCAGGGCAAATCAGCAGAGACTTCGCAAACCACTTCTATAATGTTTATGCAGCCGGTTGTTTCTCCCCATTGTTTTTTGGCGAGACGGCGGCCGTCAGAACGAACTGCATCGCCTGGTCGATTTTCATATCGACCGGCCTGATATTGGCCCTGGGAACCATGACGGTGAAACCGCCCAATTGATAGCTCATAGGCAAATAGACTGCGACGGTTTGCTCATCACCGATTCCTTCGGGCAGGTCTCTAAAGTCCTCTCGCGTCACCAGGCCCATCAAACATATATTTTCGGCGAGAGTGACCATGACGGTCTTGTCGAACCCTTTCTGTTTCGAGGCATCGAAGAACCCGACCATATCGCGGATGGAACCGTACAGGGACTTGATGCCTGGGATTTTCTGCAGCAGTGTCTCGCCCAGGGAGAACACCTTGCGGAACAACCATAGCCTCAGGAGCACGCCGATTCCCAGGGTGATCAGGAATCCGGCCAACACACCCAACCCGTGGACATAGTAATCGTCGCTGATGACGAACCTTATGGCTTTGCCGAAAACGGATTCTGCGGACGCAGCCAGCCAATAGGCGAGATAAGCGGTCAGTGCGATGGGGAGAATCGCAATAAGCCCCTGGAGGAACAGGGTGCCGAGCTTCTTCATAGTTTGTTCTCCTATGATAAAAATTTACTCCAATTTTTAATAAAATTTTCCTAACTGGGTAAATGGCCGGGAAATCATCGGCTGGGCAGGACGTGGAGTTTTTCAGGGTCGAACCACAACTTATGCCGTGTTAAAATTCGGCAGCCATTTTCCGTAACCAGCACATCATCCTCGAGACGCACGCCGAGTCTGCCCGGCACATAAACGCCCGGCTCAACGGTAACCACCTGTCCGGCCTCAAACCGGTCTTTTTTGTTCAGCCGGGAAATGTAAGGATTTTCGTGGACTTGCAGGCCCAAGCCGTGGCCTGTGCCGTGGCCATAGACGGCCAGCCCTTTGTCCGACAAGACCCTGCGGGCCGCAGAATCCGCACGGGATAAAAGTTGCCCCGCTCGAATGGTCGATATCGCAGCCTTTTGAGCCTGGGCAACGGCCAGATAGGTCTTGCGGTACTGTGCCGAGGCTTTGCCGAGCACAAAACATCGTGTGATGTCGCAGGTATAGCCATTAACCCTTGCACCGAAATCAATCAGAATTGTGTCGTTTTTTCTTAGTTTCCGCCTGCCGGGCTGGTGGTGATTCCTTGAGCAGTTTGGGCCAAAGGCGATTATGGTGTCAAAGCCGTTAGTACCCCCAAGACAGCGAATCCGGCAGTCCAGTTTTGCCGCCAGTTCCATTTCGGTGATTCCCTGACGTACCTGGCTCAATGTTTTTCGCAGGGCCAGCCAGGCAAGGGCGGCGGCGGCTTTAATCGAGGCGATTTCGCTCTTGTCCTTTATGCCGCGAAGCCCTTCAATAATACCACCGACGGGCAAAACCTTTACCGGCAGCTCTTTTCGAACGGTTTTCAACACAGCGACCGGGCAGGTGTCCTCGATGCCGATTATCTTAACGCCGGGGTATCTGCCGATAAGCTGCGCAAGGGCTTTTATTAGGGGCTTTCGTCGTTCCACGATTCGGCAGCCGACACATTCGCCCAGTGCCTGTTCGGTATATCGGCTGTCGGTAAGCAGAATAACCTGTCCGGGCAGCACAATCGCCCAACTGTCGTGGCCGGTAAAACCGGTTAAATATCGGACGTTTTCAACCGAAACAACCGCCATCGCATCGACTTTCTTTTCAGCCAGTCGGCGCCGCAGGCGGCGGAGACGTTCATTTATCAGATTTTTATCCATTGCCGGCCTCAATTTTTTTAATTTTACTTTCCGACTT
Organism: Anaerohalosphaeraceae bacterium; assembly: GCA_041737185.1. Classification (GTDB taxonomy): domain Bacteria; phylum Planctomycetota; class Phycisphaerae; order Sedimentisphaerales; family Anaerohalosphaeraceae; genus JBGSSG01. Next base: position 659 of record JBGSSG010000221.1, on the reverse strand, counting down.
GGCATCGGGCATTTTTATTTTGTATGATTTATACAAAGGGAATCATAAGACAAAATAAAATAAAAGCAATCTCCTCCTCTCCTGTCTTTTCCTTGCATGGATGCTCCGACGGGACGGGCATCCGCGTTCGCGGGTTTCCGTCCCGTTCTTTTTTCCCTCTTGTGGTAAAGGTCCGGCGGCGTTAGAATAGGGGTTTTACGGTTATAAAAAACCTTTGCCGGCGAAGACCAATGATACCAATCAGAACAAGCATAAGTCCGAGTAAGACTCCTTATGCCAATTATCTGCTTATAGCGGCCAATGTTGCGGTTTTTCTGGCCAGCTACAGGCCGCACGAGACGATGTTTCTCGGACAGAGGGTACTTGAACCATTGAGGTACTGGGCCCAGCAGTTTATGCTCACGCCTGAAAGACCATACCTGTGGCAGTTTGTTACTTATGCCTTCCTGCACAGCAGTCTGATGCACATCCTGGGGAATATGTACTTTCTGTATGTTTTCGGCAATAACGTCAACGACCGGCTCGGACATATAGGATATATTTGTCTCTATCTTGCGGGAGCGGTTTTTTCCGGCATTGGTCATACGCTGCTGCATACAAACCCGGTGCTGGGGGCAAGCGGGGCTGTCGCGGCGGTTACAGGGGCGTATCTGGTTTTG
>JBGSSG010000211.1:0-5992 GCA_041737185.1 Anaerohalosphaeraceae bacterium | reverse complement strand
CCATTTGTGCGCCGCTGGTAACGTCCTGACAGAACATTTCCTCGGCGATTCGCCCGCCGAAACATATCTGAAGCTGGGCCAGACAGTATTTCCGCGAGTAGTAAAGTCGGTCTTTTTCCGGCAGAGCGAAAGTCGCCCCGCCCATCGGCCCACGAGGTATGATGCTCACTTTGTGCAGCGGGTCGGCGTCCTTGAGCATCGACTGAACAAGAGCGTGTCCGGCTTCGTGGTAGGCGGTGAGTCTTTTGTCCTGTTCGTCGGCGGAACGGCTTTTTCTTGCACGACCCCATCTGACCTTGTCTCTTGCTTCCTCAAAGTCGGCCATTTCGACGTAATTTTTGTTCTGCATGCTGGCGCTGATGGCGGCTTCGTTTATAAGAGCCTCAAGTTCGGCGCCGCTGAACATCGGCGTACCGCGGGCCAGTCTCTCGAAAACGACGTCGGGGCCGTATTTAACTTTTTGTGCGTGAATTTTGAGGATGTTGACCCTGCCTTTCAGGTCGGGCAGGGGCACGACGACCTGCCGGTCGAAACGGCCGGGCCTGGTCAGAGCGCTGTCAAGAATGTCGGAACGATTGGTGGCGGCGATTACGATTACCTGGTCGTCCGTGTCGAAACCGTCCATCTCAACCAGTATCGCGTTGAGGGTCTGTTCGCGCTCGTCATGGCCGCCGCTTACAAAACCCGGCCCGCGTTTTTTCCCGATGGCATCTACTTCATCGAGGAAGATTATGCAGGGGGCGTTTTCTTTCGCCTGCTTGAACAGGTCACGCACGCGGCTTGCGCCGACGCCGACGAACATCTCGACAAAATCGCTTCCTGAAATGCTGAAAAACGGCACGTCGGACTCGCCCGCGATGGCCTTTGCCAGAAGGGTTTTGCCGCAGCCCGGAGGCCCCACCAGCAGGACGCCTCTTGGAATTCGCCCGCCGATTTTTTTGAATTTTTTGGGATTTTTGAGGAATTCTATGACCTCGGCGACTTCTTCTTTCGCCTCGTCGATACCGGCGACGTCGGCAAAGGTGATTTTTTTGGCCTCGGAGCCTCGCATTTTGTGTTTGCTTCTGCCGAAGTTCATAAACATTCCGCTGCCGGAGCGAATGTTGCGGATGAAGAAAAAGTACACAACCCCGACTAAAAGCAGCAGAGGCAGGATATTCCACAGCAGCGGCAGCCAGACATCCTGCTGTTTCCCGCGGATTACGACCTTGTTTTGCTCAAGGAGCTGGAGGAGCTGTTCATTTTTCATCGGCTCGGTATAGACTACCTCGAAGGAAACGGGTTTGTCTTTCCCGCGGACATCCTGACCTTTCTGGCTGAATGTTCCGACGATTTTGTCCTGTTCGAACCGGATGCTCTCGACGCGGCCTGCGCGGACGTGGTCGAGAAATTCCGGGCTGTAGTTGAGTTCCTCGGTTCGATGCCACTGATTGAGCATCATAAGCATAGTGATACTGATAAGGAGAATAACCAGCCAACTGAACGGGCCTCGGTTGTATTTCCCGGCGACAGGCGGCGTCTGCCGGCCTTGTGTTTTGCGGATGGGTTTTTTAATGGTCATTTTCACTGCTTGCCAATAAGGTTTGTTGATGTACGGATAATGTTTTTACCACGGCTGTTCCATCGATTCGACCACGCGTTGAGCCGCCTCGTTGACGGAGCGGGCGATGGCGTAGTCGAATGACTGGCCGAGCTGTGTTGAATAGCCGGCGGAGCCGTAAACGGTCTGCCGGTCGATGAACAGTTGTCCGGTTTTGAGGTTTTTCCATGTTATGGTAACGGCAACGGATGTCTCACGTTCCAGCGGCATGCCGGTCTCTCGTTCCCCGGAAAGGACAGCCTGGCCGATTTTCATTGAACCTGAAAGAACGGAGTCGGCCAGGTCGCGGTCGGAGACTATCTTGTACGGCGAGCGGGCTTCGATATGCTTGCATATCGCGTCGGTTAGAGTGTACTCATAGCCCCTGTAAAAACTGTCCGTGTCGAACATTTCTACATAAACGGTACTGATATCCTGTCTGTGGAGAAAACTGTTCGAGTAGCCGGTGCAGCCCTGTACCAGCATCAGGGCCGACAGTGCCGGGATTGAAAGTAAGATACGGTAATGCATTTTCGTGTTCTCTTTTTCGTGTTTTATATTTTTATGTCAGTTGTTTATCATTTGTTCGGTCTTGGCCGCGGGTTTTTTCGCAAAGGAGGCCAGCCCGAACCAGCTATCGAAAAATCTGGTGGTCAGGTCAAAGGTTTTTCTGCGCCAGCTTTTTGGTTCCGGCTGGACTGTTCCCGTCTGTCCCGCGGAGCGTTGTTTTACGTGCAGGTCGGCCTGTGTGCCGGGCCAGTCCTCTCTGACAAGGTTGTAGTAGAGACCGGCGGCAAAAGCGTGGTCGGTTTTTTCATAGTAGTTTGCGACAAAATAATCCTTGTACGCCTGCTGTTCGGTAATCAAGTCGAGGGTGTTTGCAATGCCGAGTTGACTGGCTGGCTGCGGATATCTTGCCTGATAGTCCTGATAGTAGCTTTTTGCGCTTGTCAGCCAGGTTGCGTCGTATCGCGGGCCTTTATACGCGGCGTGCAGGGATTGAGCCATACGCAGCAGGGCGTTCTGTCCCGCCTGACCGGTCGGCCAGAGGTCGGCAATCTGCGACCACGTGCGGTAGGCGTCCGGGTAGAGTTGTTTCTTCTCGTATGCCCCAGCCAGGCCGGTCAGCGCCCGCAGGGCGATGGGCTGGTCTCCGTGCCTGTCCGCTATGTCCTGCATAATGACAGCGCCCTCATCGAAGGCCGGCAACGGCAGAAAGCCCATGACTACGCGTTTTTGACCCTGGAGAAAGGCGGTGGCGATGGAGAAGAGTCTCTCTTCAGCCGACGGCGCCAACGGGCTCATCGGCCAGTCCTTCAGGAAAAGCTGGTATTTTTTTGCGGCCTTGCCCAGTTTATTTTTTGCGAAGAGCTTTTCGGCGGCAATGAACGCGTCCAGTTCGGGCCCCATCTGGCTTTGGAAGTCGTCTTTAAGCTGCTGCAGGGCCTTCAGGGCGGTCTTCTTGTTGCCTGAGGCGATATCTCTCTTAATTTCCGCTATTTTCAGGAAAAGCTGACCCTGCGGGTCCTGGTCAAGGTTCTGCCACGAACCCTGCTGGTCGAGACGCCAGGTCTCCGCTTCGCAGATGCCGGCGAAGACGCCAAAGGCCAACGTGCATAACACCGTCCAAAGTAATCGCTTCATATCTTTTGCCTTATTCTGTGTTCTGTATTCTGTGCTCTGTATTTTTGTATTATAACCGGAGAAATCGAGGATGCAAATGGAGTAAAGGTCTTTTTTTGAGGGAAAATAACACCCCGCCGTTGCGGGCGCTTCAGCCCAGTCCGGCTTTTGAGGTAAAGGCGGTACTTGACTTTTGCCGAAATAAGCATATAATGCCGTTTTTGAATCGTCTGCCCGCCAGGCGGCGATTCGCCCTGAAACACAAATTGGCTTTGTGGTTACGGCGATTTGGCAGGGGCGATAATCCCGGCCTGAACCGTTCGACAAATCGGGTTTGTCGGATAGACAGGTCGGAGCGGCCCAATGGATGCCAACTATGTCGGGATAACAATAATGTTTATCAGGACAGGAAACACAAATGAAGAATCAATCCTCCCATCAGGCGGATTCCGCCTGCAAGTCCCCTCTCAAGCCCGGCAGTCAGATTATAGTCGATACCCTGATTGAACAGGGCGTCGATGTGATGTTTGGCTACTGCGGCGGCGTGGTCTTGCCGTTGTTCGACAAACTGTATGACGCCCCTATCCGTTTTATCATCCCGCGGCACGAGCAGGGCGGCTGCCATATGGCCGACGCTTATGCGCGGGCGACAGGAAAGGTCGGCGTCGTGCTTGCCACATCAGGTCCGGGAGCGACCAATCTTGTCACCGGCCTTGCTACGGCGATGATGGACTCGGTGCCCGTCGTCGCGATTACCGGCCAGGTTCGCACAGACCTTATAGGCAATGACGCCTTCCAGGAGGCCGATACGACGGGCATTACCCGTCCGGTAACAAAGCATAATGTGATTATCAAAGACCCGTCGGAGCTTGCCCAGACCATTAGGGAGGCCTTTTTCATAGCGTCAACGGGCCGTCCGGGACCTGTGCTGGTCGATATCCCGGTGGATATGCAGATTGCGCAGACACCTGCAACAGAGCCTGCGCCGATTGATTTGCCCGGGTACAAAATCCGCGGCCGCGGCCATGCGCGTCAGATAGCGATGGCCGCCGAGGCAATTAACAATTCGCAGCGGCCCGTGCTTTACGTCGGCGGCGGCGTGATAATATCCAACGCTTCGGACGAGCTGCGCAAATTCGCGCAGAAGGCAAACATACCGGTTACAATGACGCTGCTGGGGCTTGGCGCCTACGACCAGATGCGGCCTGAGTCGCTCGATATGCTCGGTATGCACGGCTCGGCGTACGCCAATTACGCAGTCCAGAACTGCGACCTGCTCATTGCGGTCGGCTCGCGGTTTGACGACCGTGTAACAGGCAAGCTCAAAACATTTGCTTCCCAGGCGAAGGTGATACATATTGACCTTGACCCGGCGAGCATATCGAAAAATGTTCACGTGGACATCCCGGTGGTCGGCGACGCCGGACAGGTGCTCGCTGCGATTGGCGATGAGGCCGAACACCGCGACAGAAACGAATGGTTTGCGCAAATAGCCCAGTGGAAGGCTAAGTATCCATTCCGTTATGACCGCAACTCATCCCAACTGAAGCCGCAGTATGTTATAGAACAGATATGGGAGCATACCAAAGGCGCCGCTACGATTGTTACCGGCGTCGGTCAGCATCAGATGTGGACGGCCCAGTTTTACAAATTCAGCAGGCCAAGACAGTTTATCACCTCCGGCGGCCTGGGTACGATGGGATTCGGACTTCCCGCCGCCATAGGCGCACAGATTGCCCGGCCAGGGGAGCTGGTCATCGATATTGACGGCGACAGCAGTTTCAATATGACCCTTACGGAACTGTCAACCGCCGTACAGTATAATCTGCCCGTAAAAGTCTGCATTATTAACAACAGCGTTATGGGTATGGTGCGCCAGTGGCAGGAGTTATTCTACGGCAAGCGGTATTCCAACAGTTGCCTGAAGAACCCGGATTTCGCCAATCTTGCCCGGGCGTTTGGAGCGGCAGGCTTTACGGTGGAAAAAAAAGAGCAGGTCTCGGAAACGATTGAGAAAATGCTCGCCGAAAAGGGACCGTGCGTCGTGGATTTCCGCGTTGACCGTGAGGAAAACGTCTGGCCAATGGTGCCTACCGGAAAGAGTCTGCACGAGATGGACGGCCTGGACATATTTGAAATGGCATAAAATAAGGAAAATCCTAAATCCTAAACTCGAAATTCGAAACAAATTTCAAACACCAAATCCAAATAACTAAACATATTGGTTTGAAACATTTGAATTTTGAGAATTTGGATTTGTTTAGGATTTAGAGATTAGAATTTAGGGATTTTTTCTGGAGACTATTATGAAGCACATACTCAGCGCATTGGTGCAGAACAAGCCCGGAGTCCTTGCGCATGTCGCCGGAATGTTCGCGGCAAGGGCTTTTAACATAGATTCGCTGGCGGTCGGCAGGACGGACGACCCGATGCTCAGCCGAATGACAATTGTGGTGGTCGGCGACGACAGGGTTGTCGAGCAGGTTCGCAAACAGCTTGACAAGATAGTACCGGTGGTCAAGGTACAGGACTTCGTCGGGCAGGACGTGGTCTCGCGGGATTTGATGCTGATAAGCGTGGCCTGTGCCCCTGAAAAAAGACCGGAGCTTCTGTCTTTGATAGAGATGTTCAACGCAAAAGTAGTGGACATCGGGCCAAAATTTGTTATGGTCGAGGTTTCCGGGCCGGAGAGCAAAATAGAGGCCTTTGTAGAATTGTGCCGTCCGTATGGCGTCAAAAACGTCGTCCGCACAGGCACGGTGGCAATGTCCCGGTACAGCCGAACCGCCG
>JBGSSG010000194.1:0-7046 GCA_041737185.1 Anaerohalosphaeraceae bacterium | reverse complement strand
CCCGAGCAGCGGCGCGTTACTGGCGATGGTTTCGCTGCCCGATTATGACCCGGTTGATTTTTCAAATACCCCTCCCGACAAACTCAAAAACTGTGCGCTTGCCGACCCGTATGAGCCCGGCAGCATAATAAAACCGATAGTCGCGGCCATAGCGCTGGACAGCGGGGCGGTGGGTTTTGACGATGTCTTTGACTGCGAGGAAGGCTACTGGGGCCGGTACAGGATAGGCGAGTTCGGCAATCACCGCTACGGAGTTCTTTCTGTCCGTGATATACTGGTTCAATCGAGCAACATCGGGATGGCAAAGATAGGGGTAAAGCTCGGACAAAAACGTCTTTACAACGGAATGAAGCTGTTCGGATTCGGAACAAAGACGGGCGTGGATTTGCCCGGAGAAGACGCGGGTCTGCTGTGGCCTTTGTCAAAATGGAGCGGATACAGCGTTACACGCATACCCTTCGGACATGAGGTGCTGGTTACGAGTATGCAGATGATTCGGGCCTACTGTATTCTGGCCAACGGAGGCAGCGTTGTATCGCCTCACGTTGTCAGGGCGGTGGTTGACTGCGACGGGCGCGTCAGCGAGCTTCGACATAGCAGCGGCGGGACGGGCTATATCATAAAGCCCGAAATCGCGCACTGGATTGTGGAAAAGGCGCTTGTGGGGGTAGTCAACGAGGGTACGGGAGGCAAGGCCAGTCTTGACAATCGCCAGGTCTGGGGCAAGACGGGTACGGCCAATATCGCGATTCCATCGGGCGGTTATGATACGACAAATTATGTTTCTTCCTTTATCGGGGGCGTGCCGGAAAAAAATCCGAGATTAGTTGTACTGGTTTCGATTCGCAAGCCGGACAAGTCGCTGGGCAAAGGATACAGCGGGGGACTCGTGGCTGCTCCGGTAGTGCGGGAAATCCTCGAAAAGACTTTCAGTTATCTGCCGGAGGCTGAGCCGGGGGCTGAACCTGGGGTGTGATTTTTTGTCCTATGCAGCCGGCCTCGGTGCACAGGGAAAGAATTTTCTGAGCGAGCGGCGCTGCGTCTGATGAGCCTCTTTGGCCTCCCTGAACGATAACGGCAATCGCCAAAGCCCTGCCTGCCTGGTCGGTTGCAAAACCTGCGAACCAGGCGTTTTCGGGGGTTTCGGTCGAGCCTGTTTTTCCGTACAGCGTGATTTTTCTTTCCTTAAGGAACTGGTGGTCAAAGGCGTTATAAGCCGTGCCGCCGAGTTCGTTGACAACGGCGTGCAGGCCGTCAAGAACGGTTTGCATCGTACTTTTTGATATCGGCAGGGGGCGGGCGTGTCTTTCATTTGCCGGGTCGCTTTCGTCGAGCACAAGTCGCGACGGTTTGTAAAGTCCGCCGCGGGCCAGAACGGCGTAGGCGTTGGCAAGCTGCAGGACGGTAACCCGCAGGTTTCCCTGGCCGATGCCCCACCATCGTTTTTCGCCGGAGGGTATCGGCGGTATTGAATCGGCGTCTGTGAACGGTTTTTCCTGTATCCCGAAAGCTATGCTTCCGTGCGCCTGCGGCAGCGAAGTGTGGGGCGGTACGTTCGGTTCAGCCGCTGTCGATAGTTCTTTTTTTACGCAGTCGGGCAGAACGTCCGTGCCGAAGCCGAAGCGGGAGAGCCATTTTGGCAGCGCGTCGGAGTCGATACGGTCGGCCAGGCGGGAGAAATAGACGTTGCAGCTTCCGCGAAGTGCGTTTCGTGCTATGTTGACCTGGCCTTCCTCTTCCCATCTGGCGTCGTGGCAGTATCCGCTTCGCTGGAGGAGACATCGAGGCCATTGCGGCGGCGGAAGCTGATATGAACAATGAATGACTTCCGCGGCGGAGATTTTCTTTTCCTCAAGGCCTGCGATAAGGATGAACGGCTTGACGGCTGAGCCTGGCGGATAATTGTTTTCAACCGCTTTATGTCTTAGCGGACGGGATGAATCGGCCAGCAGAGTGTCGTAGTTTTGCCCTGCGTTGTTAAGGTCGAACATAGGGGTTGAAACCATCGCCAGGATATCGCCGCCGGAGGCGTCCAGAACAACGGCAGCCAGTCCGGAGTGTGTTTTTGGCGTCTGGTTGGGGTCGGTGAAAAAAGTTTCAATTTTCCGCTGAAGCGAGATGTCGAGACTCAGTTGGATATCCGAGCCGAAGCGGGCTTCCTGTTTATCGATGAGGTTTTGTTCCCTGTCGTAAGTAATTTCGCCTCTTCTGCCGCGGAGCAGGACTTCGCAGGCTTTTTCGATTCCGAATTTGCCGAGCGTTTCGCCGTCGAGATATCGCAGATACTGGTCGTCGGAGAAGAATTTCATCTCCTCTTTCTGAACCGGCCCGACCCAGCCTATGATGTGGCATGCTGACTTGCCGAAGGGGTAAAAACGCTGCGGCTGCGGCTTGATGGAGACATACTTCAGGTTTGCCAGTTCGATTTGCGCGCCAATCAGGTCGGACCTGTCGGCCAGTTCAAGAAGCGGATAAGACCGGAGCATCTCGGTAAGGTTTATGGAAAAAACCTGTTCGGCGGAGATGGAGTTTTTATCGAGATTGTATTGCGAGTAAGGCGCGCCTGGATTTATGCGGCGCCAGAAAATAAACCGTCCGAACTCCCAGATACGTTCGTTAATGGCCGCGATGCGGCGGTCAAGTTCTTCCTGGTCAACCTCTGCGATGGACAGAGAGAAGTTGAGTATCTTGTGCAGTTCGGCAAGCTGGGGGGCAAATTCCTTTTTAAGTGAGGTGTCCGCCTCCGCAGGCGCCAGGCCCTGTTCGGTTTTCCGTCGGATGCGCTCCTGCCAGAAGCGGTCGTCGAGGAGCCTTGTAAGTTGATAACTGATGTTCAGAAAGAATACCGGCTTATCGAGGGCAAGTGTCTGCCCGTTGCGGTCAATAATTTTTCCGCGCAGCGTCGGGAGCTGCTGGGGCGGCAGAATCCGAAGCTGTTCGATTTGTGTTCTTGCCTTGCCGGCCTGGAAAACCTGGAGGTAAACAAGTCTGGTCAGACACGCCGACAGGGCGATAATGCACAGGATTATGAAGATTTTCAGCCGCTGCTGGTACATCGCCGGTTACCTTGAAAGCCTTGTTCGGCCCATAGTCCGCGTCTGGACTTTCGGCCAGACCGAGCGAAGAATGGCCCATACAAACGGAGCGGCCAGCGACGAATATGCGCCGGTCAGCAGCAGCACGGGTAGAATATGGGGTGTTTTTTCCCCTGTTTTGAATACCGACAGGGCGTAAGCGGGCAGTTCGGCCGCGAGAAAGGTTAGAAAAACCACGGCCATCTGGTGGGGAAATCGCCGCAGGGTCATCGTCTTTTGGAATCGCGTAAGTATCAAGCCGATGATTCCGAAGCAGAGCATATGAGGACCCATCACAGTCCCCGCGACATCGGCGGCAAAGCCCGTGGCGAAACCGCAGATAATACCGTATCTGCTGCTGGAGTTCAGCGTGGAAAAGACAAGAACCGTAATAAGGACGCTGGGCTTGATGTTCCATTGTCCCAGTGCGATTACGTTAAGAACGTTTCCCGCATCGAGAATCATCGAGACAAGCAGCAGCAGACTGAAAATGACCCAACGCATAAGCGGATACCATACAAAGAAGTTCGTAGTTTTGAGTTCTGAGTTCGTAGTAGGGCGGGCACTTTGCCCGCCGATTCCTTATTCTGTGTTCTTGTGTTCTTTACCTTTTCTGTATTCTGGTTTCGTTTTGGCAACGGAGGTATTATGACCGCCGCATCTTTCAACTGGTCAAGATTTTCCACGATACGCACGGTTATCTGGCAGAGCAGGGGGTTTTGCAAATCCGGGATTACCTGGCCGACCTCTCCTATGACGACCGGGATTTCAAGCCGGCCAGGGACAGCGGCGGCATAGACGGTATCTCCGGGCCGGATTTCAGTGTCTCGCGGAATCAGGTTTATCCGGCAGCCGGTTTTGCCGTCGCCGAACAGGTGCGCGGGCAGGTCAAGCCTGGTTCCCTCGCGTCTGATTCGGACCTGGAGGTTGCAGGTCAGGTCGGTAATAAGCTGAACCCTCGACATCCGGTCGCTGACTTCCCTGATGCTTCCGATTACGCTGTCGGCCTGGGGCGAGAGCACGAACTGGCCCTTATCGATGCCGTCGTTGCTTCCCCTGTCTATAATCAGTTCGTGCCGGGCGGGCCTGCTTGCGGCGGTTGTTTTGGCCAGAACTATCGCCGAAGCCGGCATCGGCAGGGCCTGACGTATCTTCGAGAGCGTCTGGTAGTCTTTGTTAAGGACATCAAGGCGGGCGAGCAGGTTTTTGTGGCTTTTCCAGAGTTGGTCGTACCGGCTCTTTGGGACGGCGCCGTCTTTTGTTTCGGACATCCGCGAGGTTTCCACAGAAGCGCTGCGGCCGAGGCGTAAAAACGGATTAAAATAACGAACGAAAATAAGATTGAGATGATTTGTGAAATGCTGGGGCAGAAACTGAAACATCAGGCTCAGGATTAAAAGGCCCGTGAAGATAAACCCTTTTGATGCGTGGATATTTCTAATGGCCATTTCATAGACCGGCGGCGATCCGCAGAGCGTGTATGTCCGATATTATTCCCAGCCGGAGCCGGACTGTTCGAGCGTCTCCTTGAGTATCTCGAGGTTTTCAAGATATACGTTAGTGCCTCTGGCCACACAGGTAAGCGGGTCTTCGGCGTGTATGACCTTAAGTCCGGTGGCGTTTGAGAGCACTCTGTCCATTCCGCGAAGCAGCGAGCCGCCGCCGGCCAGGTACATTCCGTTGTCAATCAGGTCGGCGGAAAGTTCTGGTTCCGCGCGTTCGAGGGTTCTCATTACAGTTTCGATAATGGCGGCGATAGGCTCTCTGAACGCTTCTCTTATTTCCTCGCTGGTTATGACGATTTTTCTTGGCAGGCCCGAAATGGTGTCTCTGCCGGCGATTTCCATCGTCATTTCCTGCTCAAGCGGCGCGCCTGAGCCAATCTTCATCTTGACCTGTTCGGCTCTTGGCTCTCCGATAAGCAGGTTGTAAGTTCGTTTAAGGTGGTTGATAAGGGCTTCGTCAAAGTCGTCGCCCCCGATGCGGATGGATTCGCAGGTGCTTATGTCGCCCAGGCTCATTATGGCCACTTCCGTTGTGCCGCCCCCGATATCGACTATCATAGAGGCGGTCGGTTCGGTGATTGGCAGGCCTGCGCCCAGCCCGGCGGCCATAGGCTCATCGACCAGATATACCTTGCGTGCCCCGGCGCGTTCGGCGCTGTCTATGACGGCTCGTCGTTCCACGGCGGTTATTCCGCTCGGTACTGCGATTACCACCCGCGGGCTGAAAAGTCCGCCCCGCCCGTGAACCTTGCGAATAAAGTAGCTCAGCATCGCCTCGGTAATCTCAAAGTCGCTGATTACCCCGTCTTTGAGCGGGCGAATGACGGTGATGGAACCAGGGGTCTTGCCTAACATCTCCTTTGCAACAAGGCCGACGGCCTCTCCGTTGTTCAGAACTATGTTGGTGCCTTTTCGCACCGCCACTACCGATGGTTCGTTCAGGACAATCCCCTCGCCGCGGACACAGACGAGGGTGTTGCACGTGCCCAGGTCTATCCCCATATCCTTACTGAACCAGCCGAGAATCGTATCCCATATCACAGTGTTTCCCTTCCAAAGCGAGGGGCCAGTCTTGCCGCCCCTGTCCATTCCTTTTGAACGCGTCCCTCAATAACGTCCCTGCTGCCGGGCTGCCGCACCTGTGCGGTTCACCTTGCTATCTGAGAGATTTTGAACAGATTCGAGATGGTTCCATATTGTGCAGCGAACATAACGGCCACGAAGGCGGCCGTAGAAAGCACCGCCAGGCCCGCCAGGGCCAGAAGGGCGGTATAGATATCGCTTTCGATTGCGGTTTTTCTCTTTGCCATATATTCTTTATTTTCACTCCCGGCGGATTTAGAGTTTTGTACTGGCCGTGTCCCCGATTTTCGGGGTTTGCTGTACCATTTCAAGCACGCCGGCGCATTTGTCTATATCGACATTGGTGACGGATACATCGCACAGAAAATCGCTGCCTCGGGTGATGTGGAAAGTCATTCCCTTCTGGACGCCGTCGGCGGAACCGACCGATAGTGTAACCAGAGACTGGTCGATTGCGACTATCAGCCCCTTGATATTCTGTGTGGTAACCACCGGCCCTGCGGGTTTGGCGTCGGAGGGGACCTGTGTTACGGCCGTCGGAGTCGTCGGCGCCGAGACGGTGCTGGTCAGTTGACGCTCAAGGTCGGTTTTCTGTTCGAGAAGCCTTCGCCGGTCTGCCTCAAGCCGCTGAAGCTCGACAATTTTTTCGTATAAATCAGCGGTAATCTGGTTCAGTTCCTTCTGGTCCTTTATATTCTGTACGCGGGCCTTGTCCAACTGTTCCTGTGTGAGTTTGAGAGATTCGAGCATCGAGGCGACCGACTGTTCAAACCCTGTCATTACGCCTTTCCAACTGTCGGCGCGAGTCTCGGAGTCCTGCGAGAGCCGCTGGGCGGTCCGCAGGTCTGCCGTACTCTGGTTATATTGTTCCTGGAGGGCCAGGATTTCCGTCCGGAGCTGTTTTTCCAGTTCGGCTGTTTTCTGCACCTGCTCTTTGTATCGGTCGGCCAGAGTCGCGTTTTCCGACTGAATTACCTGTTTGGCGGTTCGTTCCGTATCGTACAGGTTTTTGTAGCTGTTTGCCGTTCCGATATAGCTAACTATCATCCCGCAAAGGAGGATGGAAAAAAGTGAAAGCAGGACGATGAGAATTTTTGTCAGCGTGCTCAAGTCTTGTTCCTTTCCTTAAAAGGCGTTTTCGGCGCAATTGGCCGCGAAACGAATATTTGCACTTTTGCCGAGTTTGCCATACTCAGGGGAGATTTTACGGCAGCGCATAACACAGGTCAAGAGTTTTTTATTTGCGTTAATATGTTATTCCGGCGATGTTTGCGTCGGTGCGTGCCGGCGATTGAACACAGAGTATCAGGGTTTGCCAATCGCTTCCTGCCGGCGTTTTTAGCTCTACAGCGCAACTGACATCTTGCTGTGTCGGCTATAACCT
>JBGSSG010000191.1:0-2113 GCA_041737185.1 Anaerohalosphaeraceae bacterium | reverse complement strand
GGTGGGGCAACTGGCCGAGGAGTTTAACTACAACACCCTGTGCGGCAATGACCACCTCAGTAATTGCGTCGAACATACCCTTGTCGCGGCCATGGAGCCGCAAAACGTCATTCGGCACATCCGCGAAAATACGCTGATTATTATGCCGGGAGACCGTATCGATAATATCCTGATCTCAATTCTGGTGTTGTCGCGTCAGGAAACCCTCGGTGGCGGTATCATCCTGACCGGCGGCCTCGACCCGCATCCGATGATTATGCCGCTGCTGAAATCCAGCAATATCCCTGTATTGCAAAGCGATGAAGACACGTTTACCGTCAGTTCGCGGATGAAGGATTTGGGTTTTAAGATTCGCTCTTATAATACCGATAAAGTTGCTCGACTTCATGGGCTGGTGACACAATACGTCGATGTCAAAACTATCCTTGAGCGACTACAGGAACCCTGTTAGAAATGCTGTGGAAAACCTGTTAGTAATCCTGTGGAGATTGTGAGCTATTGTGTGTAAATAGCCTCTTTTCAGTACTGATAAACAGTACTTAACAGTTTTTAGAACGGTTCAATACACCCTGTCTCACAGCTTATCAACAGTTTTTATTTGGGTTTATCTTTTATAAGTTGACGCAGATAAATGAATTATGGTTATTTCGTTCAGACTCCTCACTATTTCACAGGCTATAAGACTACTACAAATAAAAAATATTTTATCTTATTAAATATAAAACAAGAGCAGTTGTACAAACCATCACGATAATTTTAGGGTTGTTCAAAAATCTGGTCTAAAATGCGTAAAAATGCTTTTCAAGCACCGTTTTTTCGAGTAGAGTACGGCATTGATTTTTGATCGAAAATGACAGGATAGACGAATCAGGAAAAATACCGAAAGTGGAAGGGATGTTATGAAGGTTAAATTCAATCGGGCAGCGTTGCAGGAAGCGTTAGGGTTGGTGACGACTATCATCCCCAGCCGAACCCCCAAGCCGATCCTCCAGTGTCTGCGGATTACCACGGAAAAGGACGCGGTGCGGTTTAGCGCCACCGATCTGGAAGTCGGCATTACGGTGCTGGTCAGTCAGGTCGAGGTGGTCAGTCCGGGGGAGATTGTGATCCCGGCTGATAAGCTAAACTCGATTGTCCGCGAGAGCTTTGATGAGGTTATTGAGCTTCAGGCTGCCGAGTCGGCGGTGTATCTGGTTGGCTCGGACAGTCGGTTTACGATTTACAGTCAGGACCCGGCCCAGTATCCGGCGGTGCCGGGGTTTGAGGGGCAGACCGATCTGGAAGTGATGCTCGATAAGTTTCAGGAAGGCATCGAGCAGACGGTGTTTGCCGCGGCCAAGGAAAGTACCCGCTATGCACTGAACGGGATTTTGTGGGAGGTGCAGGGCAAGAAGCTGGTGATGGTGGCGACCGATGGACGGCGGCTGTCGAAGGTGATTGTTCCGCTGGAAAAGACCGCCGAGCTGCCGGAAGGACGACGGATTATCGTGCCGGCCAAGACGATGGCGATTCTCAACAAGATACCCACACACGGCGCCGAATCGGTGGGCGTGCGATTTGTCAACAATCAGATTGTGCTGATCTGCGGCGGAGTGGTGGTCAGCTCGAATTTGGTGGAAGGCAATTTTCCCAAGTATGAAGATATTATCCCAACCGATTACACCAAGAAGCTGACGCTGCCGACCGGGCCGACGCTTAGCGCCGTCAAGCGCGCCGCGCTGCTGGCGACCGAAGACAGCAAAGGCATTCGGCTAAGCCTGAGCAAGAATTCGCTGGTCTTTTCCAGCCGTGCGCCGGAGACCGGCGATGCCCAGATTGATATGGCGGTCGAGTACAGCGGCGAGCCGATGGAGATTGGGTTTAATCCGCAGTTTTTGGTCGATGTGCTGCGCGTCTTTACGGCGGCGGATTTTGAATTGCATCTGGGGCAGTCGGATCGTCCCGGATTGATTAAGAGCGGCGCCAACTTTTTATATATCATTATGCCGGTCAACTTGTAAGAAGATCAAAAGTTAAAGTCTAAAAGTCAAAATTATGGAAGCGGCGTTGCCGCGGCTAAAAAATAAAAGCGATCCAATAGTTTTATTACGGCCTGAAAGGCCAAAATATCTTA
>JBGSSG010000183.1:0-4534 GCA_041737185.1 Anaerohalosphaeraceae bacterium | reverse complement strand
TGGTTTGGGGTCAAGCAGCAGGGTTGTTTTTGCGGCGGCGGGGTCCTGTATGTAAAACAGTCCGTCCTGGAAAGATTTGAGCCGCTCAAGAGAACGCAGACCGCTCAAACGCAGCATTGTGCCGTCGGAGGATATTTTTATATTTTCTGATTGGAGGACTTCAGCCAGGTCGGAAACGCTTATCCGCAATGTGTTCGGCCAGGCTGCCACGCCGGGACTGCGATTGGAGGCAAAGCATATCTGCTGTGCGGCATCAACGCCGAAGAGATTTATCCACTGTTCCACAAGCCAGACGGGCAGCGAGAATGCCTGGCCCAGGTATTGGGCCGGGTCGGATGATTTTCCCGGAAGGATTTTTTCTCTAAGCAGGCAGCCGAATCCGGGTTTAGTCGGGACTATCTGTTGGAGATTTTGGTCGTCAATCTCTGCGCGGCGATTTTCTATAAGACGCTGGACGCCTCGGAGCAGGGCGTTCACGAAGCCGGCGGATTTTTTAGAGCCGACAGAAGCCGCCAGTTCAACCGCCTCGTAGATTACCGCGTGCACGGCGGCGGCGGGAGTGTAGAGAAGTTCATAGGCGCCTATGCGGAGAATCGCAAGGGCCTGGGGGTTAATATGTTTTTTTGTGACGCCGGCGGCCTTTTGAAGTACCGTATCGAGCAGCGCAAGGTTTCGTATGACGCCGCAGACTATGTCTGTGGCTCTTCCGTGCCGGTCAGTGCGGGATATCCATCTGCTCAACTGCCGGCTGGTATCGTGTTTTTTGATATCGAGGCGGCGAAGCGTCTCGAAGGCGACCTGCCTTGCCGTAAGGACAGGGCCTGTGTTATTTCCAGTCACGAAGCACGGCCTCCAGCGGTAAGAATAAATCGCCCGCGCCGGTGGAGCGGCCGTTGACAAAGGCCTGAAAATCCATCAGTCCTGAGCCGGCGGGTTTGAGCGTTTCGATTTTGAGTGCGTCCCGGCCGCAGATAACGTCAAGATACTCATCGAGTGCGCCGACTAAATCGGCGGTTTTGCCCAGCCTTTTTACCGTGGCCGCTTTTGCGATTATGACGCGCCAGCTTTTGCCGGTACTGCCGCAGACATAGACCGCCCCTGCTCCCGGCCAGGGCCACAGGCCGCGGATTTTATTGACGATTGCCTCTGCCGGCAGCGACCAGTCGATGAATCCGTCTTCTTTTTTGAGCTTTGGCGCCTTGCTTACCCGAGATTCATCCTGCCGGCGGGATTGTGCGCTGCCGGATTCTATCGCGTCGATGGTCTCAATCAGCAGCGGCGCCGAGATTGCGGCAAGACGGTCGTGAAGTGTCTGGAAATCGTCATCCGGGTTTATCGTGGTTTCTTTCTGCGCCAGAATCAGGCCTGCGTCCATACGTTCGGCCAGGGTGATGATGCTTACGCCCGTTTCGTTTTCTCCGTTGATTATGGCATGGTTTATGGGCGCTGCGCCGCGGTATTTGGGCAGAAGTGAGGCGTGGACGTTGATTGCACCTTTTGGGAAAAGCTCGATTACCTGCGGGCTTACCTTCTGTCCAAAGGCGATGACAACCAGCAACTGGCCGTCGATTGTCCTGATATGTTCGAGACTTTCCGGCGAATTGACGTCCTGTGCCGGATGACAGGGGACATTGTTTTCTTTGCACCAGTCGGCCACATCGGTGGGCTTAGGCTGCCGGCTTCTTCCCGCGGGCCTGGCCGGCGGTGTGAATACAGCCAAAAGCCGATGTCTGCCGGCCAAAAGAGCCTGCAGGCAATCGATGCCGAATCGTCCGGAACCAAAATATACTATCCGCATATTTTATATCGCTGCTTAGATTTGCTTGATATTGATAACACTCTGCTTTATAGAAAGTTATGGTAGTAGTGTTAAATCCTAAATCCGAAATTCTAAATCCTAAACAAGCTCTAAATCCAAATGACCAAAAATCCAAACAACTCAAAGCTGCTAAACGGTTTTTGTTTTGAAAATTAGTATTTTGAACATTTGATATTGTTTAGAGTTTAGGATTTAGCGCTTAGAATTTTAATTCAAAGGTCGTATTTTCCGGCGTCAAGCGGCGCTGTAGTAATAGTTTACAGCGCTGCTTAACGATTATTTTCGTATTCTTTCCTGAGCTGATTCAATCGTCGTCTGGCTCGCAGTCCGGCGGCAAGGCCGAGGCGGTCCTTAATCATTCTGCCTTCAAGGTGGTCGTGTTCGTGCTGAAAAGCGCGTGCCAGAAGTCCTGTACCTTCTTCGGTGAAGCGTTTTCCGTCAAGGCCTGTGGCGGTAACTTTGCAATGCGAGAATCGGCGGATTTTGCCGTAAATTCCCGGCAGGGACAGGCAGCCTTCCTCGTTTTCGACGATTTGGCCCGATGTTTCGATTTCGGGGTTGATATAGACCCTCGCGTTTTCCTTTGTGCCGTCGATGGACACGACGAAGATTCTAAGATTAACGCCTGCCTGCGGGCCTGCCAGCCCGACGCCTTTGTTCTCGACCATAATGTCAATCATCCGCTCGGCAATTTTTCGGATGTTGTCATTGATTTCTTTGACAGGTTCGGCAGGGTCGAGCAGAACCTGCTGCGGGTAGCGGGTTAATTTACACTGTGAAAAGTCTGACACGATACAGTCCCATATCAATTTTCAATTTTTTTGCCACAGAGTTCACAGAGGACACAGAGGCATTTACAATTTTCTATTTTTACCTGTCCGCCGGCGTCTGCGAATATCTTCATTCCGAGCGTAGCGAGGAATCTGTTTAACTTAGAAAAATTCCTTACTCTGTTTTCTGTGTTCTGTCTTTTGTATTCTGGTTTTCGACTTATGTTCATTTACCCGAACCCAAAGCGCGTTGTAATACTACTGAGGCTGGTCGAATTCGTCGCCTTTGAATGTATGGCCGAGGTAGCTTTTTTTTACGTGTTCGTTCTGGATGATTTCTTTTGGGCTTCCTTCGGCGATGACCTTGCCGTGGTCGATGATGTATGCCCTGTCGGCGACTTCGAGTGTGCGTTCGACGTTATGGTCTGTGATGAGGATGCTGACGCCGCCGGCAACGAGCCTGCGGATTTCGGTCTGGAGTTCCTCGACGGTTTTGGGGTCAACTCCGCTGAAAGGTTCGTCGAGCAGGATAAGCGACGGGTTGGTTACCATAGCGCGTGCGATTTCGAGTTTTCGTCTTTCGCCGCCGGAGAGGAATCTGGCCTGGCTGTCGGCCACCTCGGTAAGGGCGAAACGTTCGACCAGTTCGTCGGCCTTTTGTCTCCGCTGCGATGCGGTAAGCGACATTGTTTCAAGGATTGCCAGCAGGTTGTCGCGAACGGAAAGCCGCTGAAAGACGCTCGGTTCCTGTGAAAGGTATCCCATACCGAGTCTTGCGCGTTTGTACATCGGCAGTTTTGTGATATCGATTCCTTCGAAGACCACCCGGCCGGCGTCGGGGGCGATCATACCCATCACCATTCGGAAGGTGGTGGTCTTGCCGGCACCGTTGCGTCCGAGCAGACCGACAATGCTGCGCTGGCCGACAGTCAGCCGGATTTGGCTTACCACCGTGCGTCCGCCGTATTTTTTGACAAGGTCGCGGGTTTCGAGCAAAGTCATCGATACCAATGTCTTCTCCTTAAGGAAGGCCAGTGCCGTTTTGTAAAGGCCGATTCAGGCTAAAACGAGGGTATTATACCATCACAAGAGCCTGTAAAAAAACCAATTTTTGCGTCTTTTGGGTTGGTTTGATTTGGCGCAGAGGGTACTTTCTGGTATTTTTGCTGTTTTGTCAATGAGCTTATGAACGTTTAAGGTGATGTTGAAGATGTCAAGAACCAGTCCGTTTGAATCGGTGCACCGGCAGCTTGGGGCCAGGATGGCGGAGTATGACGGGTGGCTTTTGCCGGGCGATTTCGGCAGTCCGGAGTCGGAACGGTCTGCGCTTGACAGCCGTTGTGCCGCTTTTGACCTTTCGGGATTCGGCAGGGTCAGCCTGAAAGGTTCTGGTGCGGGGAAGGCGATTGAGTCGGTCTTGTCGCGAACCTGCGGTGCACTTGAGGCCGGCAAGTGGGTCTGGGGGGTTATTGATAAAGGGCTGATTGTTCGGGCGGCCCGGCTGGGGGATGAATTTTTTGTTTTTTCCAGGCCTGAAGCTGCCGGGCAAGTCCTGCATCGACTCCGTGCCAAAGCGGCGGAGCCGGAATTTTCCGGGCTTTCGATTGCGGATTTATCCGACAAAACCGCCCTGCTTGGCCTATACGGACCCGATGCTTATGATGGGCTTATGCATCTGCTGCCGGTCGAGGATGCGGAAATCGAGCCGGGGTCGGTATCGAGGCTGTCGGTTATGGTGTTCAGTTTTGTATTGCTTCGCGGGAGCTGGCTGGGCGGGGAGGGCCTTGAGCTGCTTTGTTCAAACGGCCTTGCGCCTCTGGTAGCCGGGGCGATAGCGAAATATCACAAAAAACACAACATCACCCCTGCCGGGATGGATTGCCTGCGAAGTGCACTGAACAATATGCGATGTCCGGTGTGACAGCCCGGCCCAGTTCGGCTCGGC
>JBGSSG010000128.1:0-3185 GCA_041737185.1 Anaerohalosphaeraceae bacterium | reverse complement strand
GGCGACGACAAGGTCGTTGTGTATGACACGGGCTATGAATATCGCAGGGTCGATGCCGAGGTCTCTGCCGTTGCCGTTTATTTCTCCCCTGTCGCCAAGGATGCAATATTCGCTTTGAACATTACCCAGGCCGTACGTGTTAAGTGTGGTGAGAAGAGACTGTCGTTTGGTGACCAGGCCATCAGACGGCGTGTCGGTCCAGTAGCTGTGTGAACTGATTGCCCCTGCGGTGAGGTTTCCGACATAAGTTGTGGGATAGGATGTACTGAAAAACTCGCGAGCCTGGTAGTCGGTGTTTGTTGATTTGTTGCCGGAGACGTAATCAATAGCTCCCGCTTCGGCGATGAGAATGTCGGTTTGCAGGCCATAGGAGGCCAAAGACGTCGCCAGTTGCCCAATGAGCGGCGTGATGTCGGTGTTGTTATAGCGGCAGCCTTCCTGCGCGGCAGAGTCGGGGGATTCTTCATTCCAGGCCCATTGCGGCTCATTGACCGGACTTATATAGGTAAAATCGATGCCTTCCACGTCGCGAAAGTGCTGCAGGACATTGGCGGTATAATCGGCGAATTCATCGCGTTTGTCCGGGTCGAGGTTGGTAGTGCCGACGGACGTGTCACAAAAAGCATGCCCGTTTTTGGTCATCGTTACCGG
This sequence comes from Anaerohalosphaeraceae bacterium, assembly GCA_041737185.1. Taxonomy (GTDB): domain Bacteria; phylum Planctomycetota; class Phycisphaerae; order Sedimentisphaerales; family Anaerohalosphaeraceae; genus JBGSSG01. The sequence goes on along the minus strand of JBGSSG010000128.1, from coordinate 2,534 downwards.
CGGGCTGTTGAAAAAGCCGAGGAATTGTTCTACGCCTCTTGCCTTTGCCAACTGGAGGAAATTCCTCTGGCCGGAACAGCGGGTCCAGTCGTAGCTGGTAAATGCATCATTCAGGAAGATATCAGTTGACCTCCAGTGATTGTAGATATTGCCCTGACGCACACTTCCCGTTCCGAAATTCACTCGCCAGAGCGACAGGCCGATTCCTTTCGGCTGACCGCTGGGTTCCGTCTCGGCGCTGAACAGCAGGTCGGCAATGCCCTCGGTCTTGGCTTTTGGCCAGTTTCCCACGTACTGAAACGACCAGCAGTCGGATGCGCCGAAATTTTGTATTTTCTGTTTTACGTTCTGCATATCCATCGTGATAACAAGCGGCGAGGGATTTACAGTTTCAATATTGTAAGTACCCGGCTTTGTCGGCACGTAGGAAGTTTCTTCCGAGGGCGGGTAATCGGCAGCTAAATTATATTTTTCCTTAAGATAAGAACCGACCTCTTTCTCCTCACGCGAGGTCAGAATCCGCGAATAGAGAATAACTTCCGCTATGTCGCCGTCCCATACGCGGTCTGAAAAAGTTCTGTCTTTTGTCAACTGGCTTGCCGAGACGGCAGCGGTAGCGGCTACAGAGATGATTGCAAAATCGGTCGGAACATCGGTGGTAAGGCCGTCGATGACCAGGCCGTTGATTTTAGTAACGCCGTTTAAGACTGCCGGTTCGGTATTGAGCGAGGACCAGATTTGTTTCGACGCGCCCCTGTGAAAGTATTTCGCGCTGGAATGGCCGAGGATGCAGCGGCTATTTGCGGTTGCGTCCGCGTCTTCTTTTATGACAAAAAAAGCGGTTCGGATATTAGTAAGCGATGTAAAGCCCATTGTGTCGTCAACGCCGTCGAAGCGAACCGCAGGCAGGCCGTTCAGGATGTTTGTCTTGTAAATCGGCCTTAAGGAATCTGTGGCTTGCGTGGCATTTCGCGCCTTTCCCGAATTGTCGGGCCAGGAGCTTACCACTTGTCCGTCCGTAAGGCCCGTTATCTTATCCGCGGCAAGGTGAAGCTCAAGGCCGTAGCGGACAGGCAAAGCACGCGACAGGGCTGAATCGGAGAGAATACACAAAATAACCACAATCAGAAGTGTAATCTGATTTTTCATCGGGACATCCCCCTCGCAATCAGGTTTTTTAATGGTAAACGGAGCCGAAATAATCTTCGGCCCCGTTTACCGTTTTACTTTTTTGATCTGCCGTTATGGACAGGTCGGATACAGGCCGCAATCCAGCCAGCCGGCTGCAATTACAGCAAAGTCGTACATATTGACCTTGCAGTCCGGCTCTCCAGTCGGTCCGCTGATATCAGCGCCGCTGGCATAAGAATCAATACACAGTATCTTGTCCGGGGTGGTGAACTCGTTGTACAGGTCAAGAACTCCCTGCGGCGTGCGAGCGTAGTTGTAAATCCGCACGTCATCGACATAACCGGTGTACGAGTCCTCACCGACGTTGGTTTCAGCGCCGATGACGACCGGCCGGTCGTCCAGTGTTACTGTCCCTGTAAATGCGGCGCTGGTTGCTTCCAGTTCGCCGTCAACGTAAACCCTATTAACACTGCCGTCGAACGTGCCGGTAACCAGGTGCCATTCATTATCTGTTACGACTGTGACAGCGTTAGTACCGCCAGTCGCGCCGCGGACAGCTATACCCGGTACGCCCTGCGCATTGGTAATCAGTGCCCAGCCGAGCCACGTTGTACGGTTCTGTTTGCCCATGATTCCGCCCCATGCGGTGACGGATGTCTTTACCCAGGCGCTTGCAGTCAGGCCGAGGTGATAGAAGTTAAACGCATCCTCGGTTCCGGTGATTCGGATGTGATTGCCGTTCTCGTGGTGTGCCAGATTGGACAGTTCAAAGGCCTGTCCGTCCTTGCCGGCGACATACACAGGCGTCGGGTTGGGATTCAGCGTGTTCGGGTCCTTAAAGACGCCCGTCCAGCCGTAGCCGCTCGAATCATTGAGGTTGTCTTCCATCATCCAGCGGCCCGCAAGGCGTTCTACCTCAAGCCTGGCCACGCGGGAAGTGGTTTTGAGCGTGCTGGCGTTGCTCACAACACAGAAGTAGTACGTGCTCGTGTCGGCAAGCAGAACATTTGTAAGCGTCAGGGTGTTCGCGTCCGTACCGATTGGTGTATCGGTGAGCGGGGTGGCGATATTGTCCAGCGACTTGTACCACTGGTAGTGCTTAGGGGTAACGCTGGTAGCGTCAACCGTGAAGACCGCCGTACCGCCCGCTGCAACCAGCGTATCTTCAGGCTCAAGGGTAATTACCGGATTTTCCTGTACTGTCTCGAACGCCCAGACAGTTCCGATGATATAGTTCGGGTCCGTCGTTGACGGAGGCGCATTCTGGACGCTTTCATCCACGCGCCAGTAATAGAACGAAGCGAAATTCAGAGCGTGGGCCAGATACGAAGCGGTAGGATTTACCGTCGGATAGCCGGAAGCGATTATTATCGGCGTTACCGAAACCATATTCGGGTCTTTTT
>JBGSSG010000121.1:0-1989 GCA_041737185.1 Anaerohalosphaeraceae bacterium | reverse complement strand
GCCGAGGGAGGCGATTGTAATATCGGAATTGTGGTACCAGCAGTCTTTGCTCGACGAGACGCTGCTGGTTCGTATCGGCAAAATGGACCTTACCGGCGGTTTTCAGTGCAGCGGCTGTCCCGTGTCGTTTGACTGCAGCGCTTACGCAAATGACGAGACAAGTCAGTTTCTAAACAGCGCCTTTGTGAACAATCCGACGATACCTTTCCCGGACGAAGGGCTGGGAATTGCGACGCATTATACTCCGATTGAGGACTGGTATATTTCAGCGGCGGTTGCCGACGCCCAGGCCGACTGGCGGGAAACGGGTTTTAGAACGGCGTTTCACGATGAAGATTATTATTTTTATATCGCAGAGGCAGGCCTTACCCCGCGGGTCGATTCGCCCAAAGGTCCGCTGCAGGGCGCATATCGTATCGGCGCCTGGTTTTGTTCCCAGCCGGCCGCCCACAGCGACGCCGGTGAAAAATTGTATAACGACAACGCCGGAATGTATCTGACTTTCGACCAGATGCTCGTTAAGGAAAACGACATCCAGGGTGACACACAGGGACTGGGGGCGTTTTTCCGGTATGGCTGCGCCTCGCCCGCAAAGAATGATATGCCCCGCTTTTACAGCTTCGGCCTTAGCCGGCAGGGTTTGTTTGACGGGCGCGACGAGGACACGCTTGGCGCAGGTTTTGCCCACGGGTATTTCAGCGACCGCGCAAACCTTACTTATCACGATGACGCCGAATCGGTCTGGGAGACTTTTTACAGTATTTACTTTGCCGACTGGATTACCGTCAGCCCGTCGATGCAGTATGTCGTCAATCCCGGCGGACAGGGACAAACCGGCGACGCCCTCGTTGCGGCAGTTCGGGTGCAGATGTTGTTCTGACAGGAGAATCGCTTATGCATATGGCCAATGAGTTGATATCGGTGCCGGTAGCGGCAGGGACGATTGGAATTGCCGCCGCCGGAATCGGCTGGATTTGTAAAAAAGTCCGCCAGGAAATCGTTTCTGAAAAAATCGCCCTGATGGGAGTGCTTGGAGCGTTTGTCTTTGCCGCGCAAATGGTCAATTTTCAGCTTCCACTAATGCCCGGCACGAGCGGCCATCTTATCGGCGCCGTCTTTCTGGCGATTCTTATCGGGCCGCACCTGGCGGCGATAGTATTGACTTCAGTGGTGATTATTCAATGCCTGCTCTTCCAGGACGGAGGGCTTTTGGCGATTGGGTGCAACATCATTAACATCGCCATTGTTCCCTCCTATCTCGGCTATAGCGTCTATCGGGCCGTCGCCGGTGAGCGTAAAAGCAAATTACTCCTGTTGGCAGCGGCCATAATTGCCTCTGTCCTTGCCGCTCAGGCAGGCTCGCTGCTGGTGGTGATTGAAGCGACAGTCTCCGGGGTTTTGCTGATTCCCGCCGGCACATTCTGGGCTGTGATGGCAGGTGTACATTTGCTGGTCGGCCTGATGGAGGGCGTGATTACCGCGGCTGTTTTAAGCTACATAGCCACCGTCCGGCCCGATATGATTGAGGGGATAACGGCGACGGCCGAAGGAATTTTCAGCCGAAAAGCGGCGATAATCAGCCTTGTGATAATTACGATTGTTACTGCGGCAGGGTTTTCTTTGTTGGCCTGCAGTCAACCTGACGGCCTGGAATGGAGCTATCGCCAGCGCCCCGACCAGCCCGATTTCAAGCCGTTAGTTGTCAATGAGGATTCGCGGATAAAGGCCGCCGACCGGCTTGGGGACAAAATCGCCCTTATGCCCGACTATTCCGTACGCGGAGCGTCGGAAGACCATCCTGTTTCGGCGGGCTGGACCAGTCTGGCGGGCATTCTCGGCTCAACGGCCTGTATGGGCCTGATATGGCTTTCCGCAAGACTTCTTCGCCGTGCAAAATCGTAAATCGACAATTAACACTACAGCGCTGCTTGACGCTGGACAATACGACCTAAAATTCTAAGCACTAAGCACTAAATCCTAAACAATATC
>JBGSSG010000099.1:0-3065 GCA_041737185.1 Anaerohalosphaeraceae bacterium | reverse complement strand
GGCAGGCGGTCATAGAAGAGCAGCCGGATGACGCGAGGTACGGCGATGTCGAAGCTCACGGTTGAAATCCAGTCGTGCTCGTTCGCTTTGAAGGATTCCTTCATTTCTGAGAACTGCCGCCACGAATGGAAGTCATAGTTTGCGTAGGCGCCGTTGTCGCAGTGAATGACCTCCGCCATGTCCTGGAACAGCAGGCTTAAGGCTCTTTTGGCGCCGACGACGCGAAAGGCCAGATAGTGCTTATTGAGCACCAGCACCCTGCAATCGAGAGGATATTGTGTCTCGAACTGCAACATTCCGATAACTCCTGTGAAACGGCGTTGGAAACGGGCTTCAGGATACCACAGGAGAGGGAAACAGGCAAGAAAAAAACCTGCGAAAAATGGGGCCTGTCCGGGGCGATGCGGGCAGTAGATTTGGGATGGGTTCAGTTAATATCGCCGTCGTTTTTTTGAGTCAGGTTATCGGCTCGAGGTCCCTTTTCGCCCTGTACGATGTCGAACAGGACGGCCTGGCCTTCGTCGAGGGACCGGATGGCGGGGTCGGAGAAGCATGTGTAGTGGACGAAGACGTCGGCTCCGTTCTCGCCGAGGATAAAGCCGTAGCCTCTTTTCTTATCGTACCACTTCACAGTTCCTTTGGCCATTGAAGCCTCCTGCCAGAAATATTCACAAGGGAATCAACCCGTACAGAGGGGATTGTGCCGGGGTGCGGTTTTGGGCGATTTTGTTATTTCAGCTTTCTGAAAGAGAAGTTTCAGCGGCGAGTTTTTCACGCATCAGTCTTCCCATTTTGAATTTTACGCTGCGTTTTGGGGGCACCTGGACACGTTCAAGGGTCTTTGGGTTCTGAGCGACTCTCGATGACCGGGTTCTTGTCTCGAAGACGCCGAAGTCCCTGAATTCGAGCCGATTGTCAGAGGCCAGTTGTGAGACGATTTCGTCGAGGAAAGACTGGATAATACGTTTGACGATTACACGCTTGGCCTGGGTACCATCGGCGATACGGTCAATAAGCTCTTTCTTTGTAATAGTTGCCATCGACTACCCTCTTGTCTAACATTACGAGAAAGCGTTTTATTTGCACAAACAAAGGCCGGTTCGGCCTGCCGAACGACTACAAATTACTATACATAAAAGACTTCGGGGCGGCAAGACTTTTTTTGATAAATTTTTTATTAAAATTGCGGCAGTACAAAGGGGGTTTTTAGAGCGGAAAATGTGAAAATGCCGATAGAATCTTGACCTTGCGGCCAGCAGGGGTCATAATGACCAGGTTTAAGATATTTTTGTTAATCAGGACAGGCTATGAAACAAGACGGCGAAAAATATATAGGGCAGGGACAGGACAGGGCGGACGGGATATACCGGACGTTTGAATGGCTGATAACGGCTTTTGCCGGGACGCTCGTATTTATTATCTTCCAGATGCAGGTCTATCGGATACCGACCGGCAGTATGGCAGAGACGCTTCGCGGCGCTCATTTTCGCCTTCGGTGCAGCCAGTGCGGCTACCGTTATGATTTCGACTGGAGGCCGGAGTTGTACCGCTATCCGGCCAATTATGTGCCGAAACAGGATTTGCCGGTGCGACCGGGGCCTCCGCGATGTCCGAGCTGCGGCTATTATGAATCATCCGGTTTTTTAAGTTCAGACAATCGGATTTACATAGAGCAAGGGGGCAGGCTTGTGCCGGCGCCCGGCAGGGCCGTGTGCAGGGGAGACCAGATTTTTGTGCTAAAGTGCATATACCAGTTTTTTGAGCCTAAGCGGTGGGATGCGGTGGTATTCAAGTATCCCGGCGAGCCTAAGACCAATTATATCAAGCGGCTTATAGGTCTGCCGGGCGAGACGGTGGAGATTATCGACGGTGATATCTATATTAACGGGCGGATAGAACGCAAGGGCAGACAGGTGCAGGAAGAGCTTTGGATGTGCATATATGACAACGACTACCAGCCTGCACGCCCCGACGTAAAGCAGTTTAACGGTCACTCCTGGCGGCAGCCTTTTGAGAACGAGGAAGGTTCGGGATGGAATCTTTCGGCGGATGGGCCGGCGGTATTTGAGCTAAAGGCACCGGACGGCAGGGTACATACGCTGTGGTATAACAGCCGGTGGGGCAATGATTTTCGGGCCGTGTATGCCTATGACGACCCGGCGTCTTATCCGCATATGCCCCTCTGCAGCGATTTGCAGGTGCGGTTTTTTGCCGAAATGCCGCGGGATGAAGAACGGCTCAGTTCGGTCGGGGCACGGATTAGTAAATACGGCATTGATTATCAGGGCTGGGCATACAGTAATGGCAAAATGGAGATATTCCGCATTAAAGACGGCCAAAAGGAGCTTCTTGCAGAGGGGCAAAGCCCCAACGGTTCCGGTCTGTTTCGGTTTTCGGTAGTTGACCACGAGGCGGCGCTGGAGTACGGCGGGCAAGAGATTCGTTATGACCTCGGCAGAGGGGCAAATGATGCCGGCACTCGGCGCGATATTGAGCCGCAGGTGCGAATAACTGGTCAGGGACAGTGCAGGCTGCGGCATATCGGCCTGTACAGGGATATTCATTATATCGGCGGCGAAGACTCGAATGTCAAAAGGGCAAAGGAGGGTAATGGGTTTGCCCTCGGACAGGACCAGTTTTTTATGTGCGGGGACAACAGCCCGTACAGTGCGGATTCGCGGATATGGGGCAGCAATGGTATCGGCAACAACGGCGTCAGTTATCCGGCGGGCACAGTGCCGCGCGATTATCTGGTCGGCAAGGCGTTTTTTGTACATTTCCCGGGGCTGTGGCCCTTTGAGTCCGAGAAGGCAAGGATAATCCCGTATCTGGATGGAGTGCCCTGTCCTGACGGCGTAAAGGTTATATTCGGGGGCAGCCGATAAAGACGATTCAATGACAGAGCAGGAAAACAGAAACAAGTACCCGCACCGTCGATACAGCACGGCGTTTGAGGAGGTTATCAGCACGCTCGAATGGGTGCTGGTGGCGCTGATTCTTGCGCTTGTGTTTCGGGCGTTCGAGGTGGAGGCGTTCCAGATACCGACAGGCAGTATGGCAGAGAC
>JBGSSG010000096.1:0-5724 GCA_041737185.1 Anaerohalosphaeraceae bacterium | reverse complement strand
CGGCTCGTTCAACAGCCGTCTCAACGAAACACTGCGAATACAGCAGGGCCTTACTTACGGCGCGTGGGGATATTACAAGGCGCAGAGATTCGATGGGACGTTCCAAGTGCAGACGTTCACTAAAAACGAATCCGCCGGTCGCACTGTGCAGGCAATTCTCGACCTTATCGACCAACTCCGCAAATGTCCGCCCGATGAACAGGAAATGGACAGCAGTAAACGTTATATAACAGGCAGCTTCATTCTTAACCGTCAGACGCCTGGGCAACTGGCTGAAGATTTATGGCTTACAGAACTTGAAAATCTCGGAACAGACTACTTTGACCGCCTGCTCGCTGAGGTTGCAAAAACCACCGCACAGGACTGCCTTGGGCTTGTCAGAAAAACCATCGACCCGCAGAAAATGGTAATCGTGGTGGTCGGAGACGCTGGGAAAATCAGGAGCGACCTTGAGCAAATCGCCCCAGTAACGGTTATTACAGACCGAATTCCTTAAGCCATTTTTGGGCCTGGGCGTCGCTTATGCCTGTCCGCTTTTCCCTCGGCTCGGCAGGCCTGTGTCTTTTTTCAAGCGTTGCGCACATCGCAGACCAGAAGTCCTCGGCACGGACTGATTTTGCTTTTCTTTTTTTGGCGGCATCGACAATTCGGCGGTCTGTTGATACAACGACAAGACTGCGCACAGCGGTGTTTTGAAGGATGAGCTTTTCAATAACGTCGTCGGCCTCGCGACTCGGACCGGAAAAAAGGGCCTCCAGCAAATCAAGCGACTCTATCGGTCCTTTATCCTTCGGCCCTGTGCCGTCAAAAACGATGACGCCGTGCTGCCGGCAGCGGCGCAGAAATTCGCAAAGCATAAGACATAACGACGCCTCGTTAAGCTGTGTCGAGTCGGAGATATTCTGTGCGGAGCGGAGCAGGTTATATCCGTCAATCAGCAGCATAGTTTCAGCTCGCAGCAGTATAACGGACTTCGCCCGCCACGATAGTCCACAGCACCCTGCCGTGAACCTTCCAGCCGTGATAAGGGCAGTTTCTGCTTTTTGAGACGAACTTTTCGGTGTCGATGACCCACTGGGCGTCGGGGTCGATAATGGTAATATCGGCTCTATCGCCTGTCCCCAACCTGCCCTTGTCGGCGCCAATCACACCCGCGGGTCGGTGCGTGAGCATCGCCAGCAGGCCCGGCCAGTCAACTGTTTTGGTATCGAGCAGAGCCTTTATATAAAGAGGCAAAGCGCATTCAAGACTGGCAATTCCAAACGGAGCGGCAAGAAACTCAAGCTCCTTTTCGCTGCGAAGATGCGGGGCGTGGTCGGTCGCCAGTGCATCGACAAGCCCCTCGCGGACAGCCTGTTTAAGTGCGGCAATGTCGGCGGCGCTTCGCAGCGGCGGATTTACCTTGTAATTTGTGTCATAATCACAGACCTGCTCATCGGTCAAAAGCAAATGATGCGGCGTAACCTCGCAACTCACCGGCAGACCATCCTTCTTTGCCTGCCGGATAATCTCGACCGCTCCCGCCGTCGAAATGTGCTGGGCGTGGTAGCGGACGCCGGTCTTTCTGACAAGCTGTATATCGCGCCAGAGCATCATTTCCTCCGCGAGCGGGTCGATGCCCGGCAGACCGAGGAAAGTCGAGTGGCAGCCCGCGTTCATCACGCCGTTTTTGGCCAGGGAATTGTCCTGGCAGTGCTGGCTCACGACACGATTAAACATCGAGGCGTACTTCATCGCGCAAAGCATAACGCCTGCATCCTGCACGCCGTCGCCGTCGTCGGTAAAACCGATAGCCCCTGCCTGGCTCATCAGGCCAATCTCGGCAAGCTCACGCCCGCCGCGTTCCTTAGTAAGGGCGCCCATGACGTAAATAAAGGTCTTCCGAGCCTGCCGTCCCATACGGTGGACATACTCGACGCCGGTGGCCTCATCAATAGGCGGATTGGTGTTGGGCATACACACTACCGAAGTAAACCCCCCTGCCACAGCGGCGGCAGAGCCTGAAGCGATAGTTTCCTCTTCCTCGTCGCCGGGTTCGCGGAAATGGACGTGCAGGTCAATCAGACCCGGACAGACAATTTTGCCCTTCGCGTCGATTACCAGGGCGTCGGAGGCCTCTGCCCTGCCGATTTGAGCGACCTTGTCGCCGATAACAAGCAGGTCGGCTGTTTTGTCAACCCCGTTGGCAGGGTCAATCAGCCGCCCGTTCCTTATAAGAATTTTGCTTTCCTGCATAGTACTGCATCGCCACTAACGATTATCGACTAATCCCTGTCGCCGCCGCGCCCTGGTTGACTAAAAACAGCGCCGCCATTCTGACTGCAAGGCCGTTTGACACCTGCCGCAAAATCACGCTGTTTGGGCCGTCAGCGACTTCCGATTCTATCTCAAGCCCTCTGTTAATTGGTCCCGGATGCATCACGAGTATATCAGGTTTTGCTTTTTTCATCCGCTCGACGGTCAGGCCGAAAAAGTGCGAATACTCTCGGACCGACGGAAATGGGTTGCTTCCCAGCCTTTCAAACTGAATGCGGAGCATATTTATCACATCGAGATGTTCGATGACCTCGTCGAGACTGCTGCTTACCTTTACGCCAAGCTGTTCGATTTTGGCGGGCATCAGCGTAGGCGGACCGATTACTATAACTTCCGCGCCGAGTTTTGTCATCGCATAAATATCGCTGCGGGCCACGCGCGAGTGAGAAATATCGCCGACGATTCCTATCTTCAAGCCGTCAAGCGAACCTCGCATCTGCAGAATGGTATAAACGTCAAGCAGGCCCTGGGTGGGATGTTCGTGGTAGCCGTCGCCTGCGTTGACAACACAGGCGTTAATGCTTCTGGCAAGCAGTTTCGGCGCCCCCCCGGCGCTGTGCCGGATTACCACAATATCCACGCCCATCGCCTCAAGATTGCGGGCCGTGTCTATCAGCGTTTCGCCCTTGCTTACGGAGCTTGACGTTTTCGTGAACTCTATCACATCGGCGCTTAGCCGACCGGCAGCGAGGGTAAAACTGTTGCGTGTGCGGGTGCTGTCCTCAAAGAACATATTTACCACAACCTTGCCGCGAAGCGTAGGTACTTTTTTGACTGAGCGGGTGCTGAACTCCTCAAAGCCTTTGGCCGTATCGAGAATAAATTCGATTTCCTGCCGGCTAAGCTCCGCCAGCCCTATCAGGCATTTGCGCTGCCACTGAAATTTTTCTTTCGTATGCATTCGGATTATTCGACGATTACTTCGTCTCTGCCGTCGGTTTCCTCAAGGAAAACCCGGATGGCCTCGCCGGGGGCGACCTGAGCCGACAAACCCGCAAAATCGCAGCCGATGGGCAGCTCCCTGCAGCCGCGGTCCACAAGAACAACTAACCTGACAGCCTTCGGTCTGCCGAGGTCGGCCAGGGCGTCCATCGCTGCGCGGACACTCCTGCCGGTATAGAGAACATCATCGACCAGCAGGACAACCTTATCGTCAATATCAAAATTTATCTCGGTGGAACGAACCCTCGGCTGGGCGGAACCTTTGGGGTCGTTCAAATCGTCGCGGTAAAGGGTAATATCGAGAGTACCGCAGGGTATTTCTTTGCCGAGCCTCTGGGAAAGTTTCTTAGCCAGACGCTGGGCTAAAATTTCGCCCCGGCTGCGTATCCCGACAATTACCATTTCAACGTCCGCCGACAACTGGGCGGTGATTTCCTCCAGAAGGCGGTTCAGTGTCTGTTCAATCTGTTGTTCGGTCAGCAGAATTCTCATTTTTTATTGTCCAAATCCGCGGGCAACCTTCGACGCAGATAAAATCCGCTTGCCCCGCGGGTCGAAATAACCGATGGTTTATTTAAAGCATCAGTATAACCGCCGGGTTCGGACAAAGCAAGTCCAAAGGAACAAAAGATAGATTGAGCGCACGCAGTTATCGGACCTGACGGCGGCATTGCGAGCCATCGCTATTGCATTTTAAGCCCGTAAAGGTTAAAATGAGTTTCTATGGCCGGAAAAGGATACAATTTGGACAGCGGCAGGATTAACACTACAAATTGGACCGCAGTGGCGGCGATGCTGGCTTTTATGGTCTGGCCGGGCATAAGTCTGGGGGCACAGGAATTGTCTATTGAGCCGCAGGCCCTGCAAACCGCTGGGATACGCAGCCTGCAGCAGCTCGACCCGAACCTTACAGGGCTGGGGGTGCGAATCGCCTCGGTGTGCAGAAGTATGACCTACAAGGATAACGCCCCGCTCAACGATTATCGTTTTAATATGTCGCATAAGTGTTTTTCAGGGGCGGATGTGCTGTTTGAGGACGGCACAGCAGGGGATAATGGTATCTCCGCACACGCCACGGCTATCGGCGGGATTCTGCTTGGGCTGGACCCTGCCGGTTTCAATCAACAGATTGGAAATTTTTCGTATGCCGGCGCCAGCGTCGATGCATCGGTGGACGTTTATGAGTTCTGGCGTTTTGTGAGCCTCTATGTTTTCGCAGGCAGGCCTTTTAAGGCCGACATCCTGACTATCAGTCTTGGAGATGTGTTTTGCGACTGGTGGACACGCGGCATTGAAAATCTTGCTGAATCCGAAGGCTTGCTGGCAATTGCCGCCGCGGGCAACGGCAAGTCGGTTTATGACCCGCTGCTGTATCCCGCCGCCGGGGCCAACGTAATCGCAGTCGGCGTTCTTGATACGGCAATGGAAGAATCAGGCACAAAAAGCCTGACGAATTTCTGCCCGCCCCGCAACGAACACTCAAGCGCAGGTCCGACCAGAGACGGCCTGTGCAAGCCGGACATCGTAGCGCCGGGAAGGTGCCTTGTGCCGGATGCGAATTCAACGGACGGCTATCAGATACGCGGCGACTGGTCGAGCCTCGCTGCGCCGATAACGGCAGGCGCCGCTGCGCTGCTTGTACAAAAGGCGCACAGCAGTCCCGCCCTTGCCGCAGCGGCAGAAAAAACGGGCGGAAACTGCGTAATTAAAGCAATCCTTCTGGCTTCAGCACGGAAACTGCCGTACTGGCACAAGGGTCTGCCCGGGCCGCAGGACGATTCCCGTACCCCGCTTGACTATCTGCAGGGTGCAGGCGCGCTGGACGCAATGGGGGCTTATGAGATTTTAACGGCCGGACGTTTCCAGCCGGGACAGGCGGGACAGAACGGCTGGGATAATAACGATAGCAGCGATGCTAATGAGCTTCCAAATGTTTATTCTTTCCGCGTTGAAAATCCGCAGGAAGCGATTATTACGGCAACGCTATGCTGGAATCGCCGGTATCAGAATAAGTATCCGTTTGAACGAATGGCCGAGTATGACACGGACTTGCGTCTGGAGCTTTGGGCGGTGGATTTACAGAATCCGCAGCGAAACAGGCAGTTGCAATACAGCGACAGCCCAAACGACAACCTTGAGCACATTTACTGCCCAGCCGACCCGAATTTCGCGGATTATCAGTTAGTCGTCCGGCCAAGCGACGCCCCGGCAGGAGCGTACCGACAGCAAAGATACGGCCTGGCCTGGACCGCAGGGATTGACACGACGGCCGGCAATCCATACTGGTATGATTTGAATAACGACGGGCAGATTGACTCGCTCGACGAGCTGATTCACTTCTTATTCGAACAGGACAAACAGAATATCATCATTAACCAATCGGCGACGGAGGCCGTTCTGAAGCTGGACCAGCAAAGATTCCAGACGCTTAACGCCGGCTGGCCGGCGTGGCGAAAACATCTTTCA
>JBGSSG010000075.1:0-3299 GCA_041737185.1 Anaerohalosphaeraceae bacterium | reverse complement strand
CACTCTCTCGAATACCCTTTTTGCAGGTATGTTTTCATCGCTCTGTCAAAAGCAAGTTCCGGGTCTTGGGTTTCTTCTATTCGTTCATATCCCACCTTTGCGAGCCATCGCTTGAATGGTTCCGCCTTGGGAGAGGGTATTGACTGGATTATGCGGAACATCGTTTCTGTGTCAGCTATATCCGTCAGTCGCATTTTGCCGTCGGCAGCGGGCATTTTGAAACCGTTACATTTTGTAACGGTTTGGTTTGAGCCTTCATCTTTTAGGCGTTTCTTCAATACGCGCCAGTAAACTGCCGGATTTTCACTGTCTGTTAATATCTCTACAATATCAACAACAGAAAAATACCAAAGCTCTTTTTCTTCGTCATAAAATCGGCGAATCTGCTTTTGATTAAACAAAACTATTGAATGCGTTTTTTTCATGTTTCGCCATGATATTCTTTATCTGAAGAATATAAAATTGATTTTCTTCAAATTTTTCTCTCGGCCACCAGCCGCCCTGCTCCCGACTCTCGACCCACGACTCTCGACCCACGACTCAATCAGCGACTATTTGACTATCTGCGTCCCGACTCCCTTGTCGGTATAAATCTCAAGAAGCAGCGAATGCTCAAACTGGCCGTCGATTATATGAGCCTTTTTTACCCCGCCGTCAAGGGCGGTAAGACACGCCTCGACCTTCGGCAGCATCCCTTTGGTTATAATCCCGTTGGCAATCATCTTTTCTATCTCGGCCTCGCTGACACTCGACAGCCGGCTTTGCGGGTCTTTCATATCATTATATATCCCGTGTGTGTCGCTGAGCACCACCAGCTTTTCGGCCTGTACCGCCGCGGCCACACGTCCCGCCACGCTGTCGGCGTTGCAGTTGAGCTTGGCCCCGGTTTTTGCCCTGCCCACAGGCGCGATTACCGGTATCACGCCCGCCTGACAGAGCGTCGTAAGAAGTTCGCCGTTAATCTCCGTTACCTGACCGACAAGGCCCAAGTCAATTTTTCGCCCGTCGCCGTTGGCAAGCCGCAGCGGCTCCGCGAAAACTACGCAACTGCTCAGCGAATGAAGCCCCATCGCTTTACACCCAAGCTCCTCCAGCGTCCGGCAAATCGGAACATTTATCTTCTGTATCAAAACATGCTCGGCTATCGCAAGCGTCCGCTCATCGGTATATCGCCGGCCCTGTACCCACACAGGCTCAAGGCCCGCTTCGTTCATCGCCTCTGTTATCGCTTTGCCTCCCCCGTGAACCAGTATCGGACGAATCCCGACTATCGACATAAAGACCACATCCGTCAGCAGCTTCCGCTGCAGTTCCGTATCGTCAAGGATGCTGCCGCCGAGCTTGACAACCACTATACGCCCGCGAAAACTGCGGATATACTCCATCGCCTCTATCAGCGCGTTGGCCTTTGCTATCGCCTGTTCCATATCTGCTCCTGTCCTGACAACGCCCAGCCGGACCTGAAAAAACAAAAAAAGCCAACGGAGGGATTCGAACCCTCAACCCCTGGTTTACAAAACCAGAGCTCTACCATTGAGCTACATTGGCCTAACTGTCCCTAAATCAACATCTTACAGCCTGTTCTGGCTTGCGCCAAGATACGCGGATACTCCCGCAGCGACGCCGCCAGGGCGGAAGTCAAAAATTGTACATCCGCAAAACCCCCGATTCAAGAAAATTCCCCTTGCTTCTATGTCTGCTTTGTTTTTCGATACTTCCTGTCCTTTTTATCTTCGTGGTGAAATCTTTTTTTTGTGTTTTTGGCGGTTGCACAGAAGCTGACCAAAGTCGTCAAGGCCGCAGGCAGGCAGGTCAATAAAAAGTTACATTCCTTTTTCCCCGCAGGTCTGCGGGGGACTTGTCTTGTATTTTTCTTTTACATCGTTAGCAATTGTTTTGGGTCTGTTCTTTCAGCCATTGCATAGCGGTCTTTTCGTATTTCTCTATCGTCACCTCTACCGCCGAAGGTGGATCTGCGATTTGCGGAAAAAAGACCCAGGATATCTAAAAAAATAACAGGTGGGTGTAATTAAGGGATGTAAATAATAAGACCTGTTTTCAATCGGTGTTCGCGGTGGTCTTGCCATGAAAATAATATAGAATATTTAGCAAGAAGCTTCAACAAAAACCCGAAAAAGATTCCTGGCCCCTTTTTCTTCCCACCCGAGTATATGTTCACTTGCGAGTTTCTGCTCTATGATAGACCTCGTTTTCTCCTCCCATGTTTTTGTCTCTTCAGATAAAGGCGTCTCATAAGAGGTAATTGGTGGTCGCTTTATTTTCATGCCGAGAATACGACCAATCCCTTCAAGGACGTCATGTCGAATCCATGCTTTCTTATCATCCATATATTTGTATAGACGGCGAATGTCCTCTCTTGTTCCCATATCTTTCAACGCTTCAATCGCAACGTAAACGTGCTGGTAATCGCTCGGTGCTTTATCAATCAGCACTCTGTATATAGGCAGATAAGCTCTTGCTCGTACTGCAAGTTCCTTTTTCATTCCAAAAGAGCCGCACCTTGCAGACCATTGCACATCCTCATACATTTCCCAAAACAAATGCTCTTGTGAGACCGCTGAAAGATGATCTGCGAAATCATCAACAGCTTCGTTTATTTCTTCTGGTGTAGGCTTCAGTCGAAGCAGAGATACCAAGGCTGCGCGGCGAAGCCATTTATTCTCAGATTTCATATAGGGCAGGAATATTTTTCCATCTTCTTCTGTGCCAAGCTGCGAAAGGCGAACAAGAACAAATCCTTTTGCCATTTCGTCCGTGGTTTGGTCAAGATATGCCCGCAGTTCTTCGAATACTTTTCTCGTGACAGAGCTATCCTTGTCAAAAGTCGTTTTGTTGTTTGTCGCTGGCAAGATTGCACCCGTATTATTCAGAACAGATATTTTCCCGTTTACCCTTTCGAGAACTAAAAGTATCAACTGTCCTTCAGCATACGTGACACCGAGATTCTTCGGCCAAATCGGAAAAGGTGCTTCAAAATAAAGTTGATGGGGAATTTCGCCGCCGTCACTTTCCAAAACCTTGATAACCTCTACCCTAAAAGCAATCATTTCAAAGGGTGGTTTATCAATCTGGTTTATTTGCCCTTTTACAATGATTTTTGCACTTCCTATCAATTGATCAAATCGGCCGGCACCTGTTAGCACCGCTTGGGCAGTTGCATTTGCGATAAGCAATAGCATAATTAAAATTAGTTTCATTTTGTGAACTTTCGCACTTTTGATAATTGATTATGCAGCCGCAGCTACGGCAGCGATAAGGAACTCTGTAATTCGTGCAGG
>JBGSSG010000303.1:0-5828 GCA_041737185.1 Anaerohalosphaeraceae bacterium | reverse complement strand
TGCAATGCCGGTATAAGTATCGCCAGCAGCATCGCGATAATCGCTATCACCACCAGCAACTCAATCAATGTGAACGCCCGCCTGTTCATAATCCCGCTAAATCGTTTTTGTTTTCTGTACACAACAACACCTCTCTTTATGCTTATATCCGTATTTTTACTGCTTTTTGAGCATACTGCACCCGAACAGCCCGCCTGCCGTATTGCCCGGATGCGCCGACAACTTTACCCGCACCTTCTCCTTGCCCTTAGTCAATTCCTCCGGCAGCGCATAGACCACATCAAAAAAATCTCTCGGCTTGTCATTATTGAGCGTCTGCGTCGCCGCCTTGACATCATCAACAAAAACATCAAACACCCGCCCGTCGCTGTCGCTGCCCCAGTACGTACACAGCAGTTCCACAGGCGCATCCGGCAAAACCTTCATATCAAACGCAAACCACCCGCCGTCCACCGCGTGCCGCCACTTCCGTCCCAGGTGCTCGCCGGTACCGGTGTTTTCGCCCTGGAGATTATGGTCGCGTTCAGGCTGCATCTGGCCTATCAGCAGCACATCAACCGTCCGCGCTTCTATCGCAAGTCTTCGCGCAAGCTCCTGCTCATACTCCCGCTGCTTTTCCAGCCAGCCCTCTGCGCTGAACACATCCATATACACCGTGTACCTCTGCTCGGCCGCCTCAAACAGCGGCAGCAGCCGTATATCCGTCTGCTCCCAGCCTTGGGCGCCTCTTACTTTCCCTGTTCCGCCGGCGGCAAACTCAAGCCCTTTGCCCTGTACAGGCACAAACGCCTTCAAAAGCTCTTCCCGGCTGCCCACAAGCACCGGCACTTCTTTGTCCCTGCCCAAATCCGCACACAACACCGTCGGCCCATACAAAAACGCAATACGATTCGCGTTGTCATGCATACTCTCTATCCGCAGCCGCATCGGCATCTGCAAATCGACCACATCCCCGTCCTGCCATATCCTGCCAAGTTCAACAAAACCCCGTCCGTTGACGCGAACATCCTGCACCTGCCCATTGACTTTAACCGTCATCCCCTCTGTCCAGTAAGGCCTGCGAACGGCAATTACCGCCTTAACCGCATCTTTTGCGTCAATCTTAATTTTTACAGTATCGCCGTACGGAAACTTCGTCTCCTGCCGTACCGTCAGCCCCATGTCTTTCCAGTTCATCTCGGAAGCGATAAACAGATTCACGTACAGCACATCGCCCTTGTGATAATATATGCCGTGTCCGTATTTGGCGTGATTTTCCATCCCCGTGCCCACACAGCACCAGAATGAATCAAACGGAGTGCAAAAGTCCTTTTTGGCGGGCATATCCAAAAAACCCTTGTACATCATCATCCCCGTCGCCGGGTGCTGATGCGCCAGAATATGATTTAACAGCGTCCGCTCATAGTAGTCGCCGTATTCGGCGCTGGCCTGCCGGCAGAATAAATGCTCGGTCAACTTGAGCATATTATAACTGTTGCACGTCTCGGTCGTATCGTGCATCCGGTCCGACAACTTATCCGGCTGGCCGAAATGCTCGTCGGCGCTGTTGCCTCCGTTGACATAACTATGATGCCCGACGACGCGCTGCCAGAAGAACCGGCTCATCGCCCCGAAATTCTCCTCGCCTGTCAGCTCATAAATCCGCGCCGCCCCAATCAGCTTGGGCACCTGCGTATTGGCGTGAAGACCCGCAAGCCTGTCATCCCGCGCGGCAAGAGGATCAAGAACCGACTTGTGATAAAACTTCTTCGCCAGCGCAAGATATTTCTCATTGCCGGTAATCGCATAAACATCCGCCAAAACCTCGTTCATCCCGCCGTGCTCGCAGGCCAGCATCTGCTGCCATTGTTCATCCGTCAGTTTTCCGGTGGTCGCATCCGCCCAGTCGCAAAGTTTTACCAGGACATACAGCGCCTTTTTATTGCCGCAGTACAAATACCCGTCCCGCAGCCCTGCCATCACCTTGTGCATCGTGTACCACGGAACCCAGCCCCCGTTCAAATCAAAACCCTTGCTGCTGAGCTGACCCCTTGCTATCTCAGCGAACATCCGCTTGCCCTCCGGAATCGCGCCGACATACCCGTTGCCATTGGCTTTCTGACAGACCGCAAGCTCATCGACAATATAATCAACCCGCTCCCTGAACCGATTATCGCCGCCGGCTGCGTACATCATCGAACAGGCCGACAGATAATGACCCAGACAATGCCCCGCGACCCCCTGCGATTCCCAGCCGCCATATACCCTGCCCTTCTCATTAAGCCCCGCCTCCTTGCGAAACCACGCCAGAAACCTGTCCGGCTCGAGCGACAAAAGATATATCCCGTCCCGCTCCATCGCCGACTTGAACACCCCGTCCAGCAGACGCACGTCCGTCAAAGAAAACTCCTGCGCCTCAAGCGGTATCTTCGCCTCGACCTTCATCTTTCCCACAGGCTTTTCAACCATTACACCCCACGCCTCCGCGAACAACAGTACGACCAGAATAGACGTAGCGATTTTCTTCATAACCGTATCCCTTCTCTTTTCTGTATCCCAGACAAACAATACGCCCGACCATTGCGCTGACAATCAGCGCTGCACTGGTATTCGCAAAATCGTTACCGACCACGGCTGGACCGGATACACAAACTCCCTGCCCGCTCCCTCAAACGCAGAACGCACAGGCGATACCCGCATCGGCTCATCGAAAGTATTCTCATCCGCAGGGCCTTCGCCGCGCAATGTAATTACCTGCGCACTCGACGCCGCCTCGCGAACTCCGGAAATCTTCACCTCCGCCGACACAGCCTCTTCCGCAGCATTGCACATCTTGACAATCAGCTCTCCGGAACTTTCATCAAAACCGGCATTGGCGAAAAACTTCCGCACCAGCGGACTCTTCACATCAACATTGTGAATCAACTTACCGTCAAGATAACAGCGAACGCCGGTTCCGCGCAGCACGATTGCAACATTATACCATCGCCCCTCTTCAATTGAACCGGCCTTTTCCGTCACAATGCTCGCCTGACCGTCTTCCACCGTCTGAATGGCGTGCTTCGTATTGCCCCAGCCGCCAAGATTCCACTGAAGCCAGCTATTGTCGGTATAACGGAACGCCACCATAAAGCCTTCCGAACCGCTGTTCCGCCTGGCCTTGAGCGAAATAGCATAATCCGACCACCCGGAATCGCCCAACACCGTCAGCGTGTCGCGAGCCGATGCGTCCTTTTGCCGATACGCGCCTTTCTCGACAGACCACTGCCCGCTGACCTGTCGCCAGCCCGCAGCCGCAGCGGAAAAGTCCGACTTGTACAAAACCTTTCCGTCTTTGGTCACGCGGATATCCTTGTAGTCAGCGTCGGTCTGCCACGTCCGCAACCCAATGCACCCCTTCCCTCCACGCTCCTGTTCCCCGCCAATCCGCACGTCGGTTTCAACCATCGCTCTCGGCAAATTCTCCGCGAACATCTTCTGAACATAATACGAACTGCGCCCCAGAACCCGCGAACTGTCAAATCGTATCAGATTCACGGGCCATTCCCGGTCGTTGATATTCTCAAACAGCGGCGCGTAAGAAGCCATAACCACAACATCGCTGTTACGCTCCATACCCATCATCCACGCCGCCTCCGCCAGAGCGCCCAGCAGGTTGCCGGACTTCACATCCCGGTTCACCGCGTATTCTCCGACATAAATTTTAGGCCCGCTGCGGTCGTACGAATCATACTTGCCGGAATGTGCGAAAAACCAGCTCGGCTGGACATAATAGTGCTCGTCCACAATCTCCATCGGCCCGCCGGGAATCGGCTCATCGGCAATGGTAACAACTTCGGGATAACGAGCCTTTATCGCCGCGTAAAAAATCGCGTAATTGCGATGATACAACGGGCCCCCGTTCTCGTTGCCGATTTCCACATATTTGATTTTGAACGGCTCCGGATGCCCGTTCTGCGCCCGCAGTGCCCCCCAGCGGCTCGTCGCCGGAGCCATCGCGTAATCCAGCGCATCCAGCGTATCCTGTACGTACTCTTTGGTTAAGCGGTCCGTATCCTGTACCAGTTCCGGATTGCGGCCCTGACAACTCATCCCGATATTAACCACGTACATCGGCGCCGCACCCAGGTCCTCCGCCAGTTGCAGAAATTCATGATACCCCAGCCCGTCGCTGGCCCGATATCCCCACAAATCCCAGTGCCCCGGCCGATGCGCAACATCGCCGATGGTCTTTTTCCACTGCACCCGGTTTTCCAGCGTACAGCCTTCCACCACACAGCCGCCGGGAAACCGTAAAAACTTCGGCCGCAGCCCCGCCAGCATCCCAACAATATCCTCACGCAGCCCGTTCGGCCTCTGCTTGTACGTCTGTTCCGGAAACAGCGAAACCATATCCAGCCACATCACAACCGGCCCGGAAAATCGAATCGCCAGACGCGCCTTCGCATCCGTCCCCTCGGCCTTTAAGCTGCCTTTGTACTGTTTCCAATCGCCGCCGACTCCCTTGAAGGGCGCGTCTGCGTATGTCGTCTTTCCGTCCGCACTCTCCAGACTCACTGTCAAATCCGCCGACTGACCACCATTACTGCGGGCATAGAACGAAACAGGATACGCCTGCCCTTCCCGTACCGACATCCCCCAATAGCCCTCATTGGCGACCCCGGCGCCGGCTCCGACCGCCCGCACATCCACCTTCATCGAATGAGGCGTATTGCTGTTCAACGGCTCTGCGGCATCCAGTTGAATAGAGACCTTTGCCGTTCCATCCTCAACCTTCGACCATCCGTGCATCTCCGATTTCGGCCACTTGCCGTACACCCAGCCGTTATTGGTAATCAGTCTTCCGTTTTCCACCTTCGCATTGCCCGGAGGAAAAGGTTCCTCAAAAGAACGGTTCTGAACCATCTCTGCATACAACCCGCCGTCCCCGGCGTGATTGATTTCTTCATAAAAAATCCCGTAGAGGTCGGGACTGGTTTGAATCTGCTTGCCGTCCGCCCGGATTGCAACCTGAACCGATGTTCCCGCCGCATACACCCCGGCTCCAATCAGCCATAACATACAAAAACAGCCCGCTCCTATTGCCGTCCGCCTGCCGCTCATTAATACCCCTTTCCCGTTATACGCAAACGATGCTCATTTGTCCCAATGAGGATTGCAGCCCCTCGGATTGCCTTGTTCACTCCATCGCCAGTACCACAACACTGTGAGCAGGCAGCGTCGCCGACAGCCTCCCATCCTTTAACTCAAAATCCTTGAACACCGTCGGCTTTACCGCGTCGGGCTTCTCGAACGTATTGTGAACATTCATCGCCTCACCGGTCAGCACACGCCCGGAAACCTTCCTGGCCTCAAAACCCTCCAGCCGGCACTCCAGCTCCGCAGGCGCCTGCGGGTCAAGATTGCACACGCTGATATGAATAACTCCGCTTCTGTCCCGCGACGCCGAAACATTCAGGCTCGGCAGACTGTCATTGCCGACCTTGTACGCGTTGCATTCCAGTTCTGTCGGCAAAAGCGTCGCGCCCTGGTGCTCCTTGTACATCTCAAACACATAATACGTCGGCGTTACAATCATTTTATCCCCTTTTGTAAGCGTCATCGCCTGCAGCACATTGTTGGTCTGGGCGATGTTGGCCATCCGGACCCTGTCGCAGTGGTTATTGAAAATATTCAAAAACACCCCCGCCACAACCGCGTCCCGCAGCGTGTTCTGCTGGTACAGAAATCCCGGATTCTCACCCGGCTCGACATCCCACCACGTCCCCCACTCATCCACCGCAAGTCCGACGCGTTTATCCTTGTCATACTTATCCATCACAGCTTTGTATTTATCGATTCGGCCATCG
>JBGSSG010000041.1:0-2061 GCA_041737185.1 Anaerohalosphaeraceae bacterium | reverse complement strand
CCATTGTTTCACCGATGACCCGGCCGATGCCCAGCATCACCGCAGCGATAATTCCGGACGAAGCCGCCGGCAGCACAATCCGCCACAGCGCCTGCCAGTGGGTTGCACCCAGGCCATACGCCGCTTCCTTATACATCCTGGGGATGCCGACAATTGCGTCCTCGGAAATGCTGATAATCGTCGGCAGCGCCATAAAAGCCAGCAGAACGGACCCTGTCAGGCCGCACATTCCGGTATTTAAGTGAAAGGCGTTTTTCAGGAAGGGTCCCAGCCAGACGATGCCGATAAAACCCAGAACAACGCTCGGAATCGAAGCGAGGATTTCCACAAGCGACTTGAGAATCGTTTTCAGATAACCGGGTGCCACTTCCGCGATAAACAAGGCCGTTGCAACGCCAACCGGCACACAAAGGATAATCGCGCCTGCCGTCACCAGAATCGAGCCCATTAATAGCGGGATAATTCCAAACGTCGGCGGTTCCGAAATCGGCAGCCATTGTGTGCCGGTAAAAAACGCTTTGATGGAATACATCCCAAACAGCGACAGGGAATCCTTGAGCAAAAACAGAAAAATCAAAATAACAAAAGCAATAACGGCAAAACCGCTGACACGAATGGCGGTCTCAATAATTTTTTCATTTATTTTTCTGACCAAGGCCTGCCTCCAGAGGTACAAAACCGGTTTCGGCGAACTGCTGTTGTCCTTGATGGCTCAGGATAAAATCAATGTATTTTTTCAGAATTCCCCGCGGCTTTCCATTTGTATAAAAATACAGCGACCGGGAAAGCGGATACTTTTTGCTCATCACATTCTGCATATCTGCAAGGTAACAGTCCTGTGCTGTTTTGCCGATTTTAAGCGTTTTGGTTCGGTCGGAAACGTACCCCATCCCGAAATAACCAATCGCGGATTCATTATTTACTACTTCTTCCACTATCGCCTGAGAGGAGGTCAGTAACAGCGTGTCGGCGCTGAACTCGGCGGTGCTGTCCTTTCTGCCCTGCCGAATTACCTCTTCCTTGAAATACATATGCGTTCCCGAGCTGACTTCGCGGGACAAGGTGACAATCGACAGGTCTTTGCCGCCGACCTCTTTCCAATTTTTCACTTCGCCGGTAAAGATACGGCGTAATTGATCAAGCGTTAGATTCTCAACGGGATTATTCTTATTGACGATTACGGCCACGCCATCATAAGCCACCGTGATTTCATTTGGCTCTACGCCGTGCTTTCGCGCCAATTCAAATTCTTTGGCCTTCATTTCGCGTGAGGATGTGGCGATATCGCAGGTCCCGTTAATCAGCGAGGCAATACCCACCCCGCTGCCGCCGCCTGTGACGGCCACGAAGATATCCGGGTTTGTTTTCATAAATTCTTCGCTGACCTTTTGCGCGGCGTTGACGATAGTATCCGAGCCTTTAATCTGCAAAAAGCCCTCGTCCTGCCGGCTGCCTGTAGAACGTCGACAGCCGCCCAGATAGACTAACACCGCTAAGATAAGGATAGAATATACTCTGCTTTTCATACGAGATTTTGATATCACTTTTGCCGGTTCGGTTCAGGAAGAATTTTCGTGCGGAACTCTAACATAAATCTAATATTTCCGCAATATTTTTCCTATTTTTCCTTAATTTTGCATTAAAATCCGCTTATCGACGGATGCTCAAGATAAAAAAAGCGAAGAATTTTCGTTCTCCGCTTTTGGTTATTGAATTGATGGCCGGGCAAGGGGTTACTGATATTCTTCGGTTTTGTGGCGAATGATACGGCCTTCGACCATATAAATTACATCCTCTGCGATATTCACGGCATGGTCGGCAATTCGTTCCAGATGTCGAGAGACACTGAGCAGATGAATCAGGCTTTCAATATACTCTGGGTGCTCAAGGATGGCCTGTTTGACCTGGTCGTACATTTCCTTATTAATCGCGTCCACCTGGTCATCATCCTTGAGGACTTTTAATGCCAGCGTACAATCCGTGTTGACCATCGCATCGAGGCTGTTACGCAGCATTTGCTGGGTAATCCGGGCCATCGTATCAAAATCAAATGGGGTTGGC
>JBGSSG010000010.1:0-12129 GCA_041737185.1 Anaerohalosphaeraceae bacterium | reverse complement strand
GAAAAAAACAGCCCCGGCAGACAATACCCGGAACCGCCGCACTCCTTCCGCGGCGCTTTCGAAAGAGACCGCGACCGCATCATACACTGCTCCGCCTTTCGACGCCTCGAAGGCAAAACACAGGTTTTCACCACCGGACTTAACGACAACTACAGAACCCGCCTTACGCACAGCATCGAAGTCGCCCAGATAGGCAGAACCATCGCCAGCGTCCTGAAACTCAACGAAGCCCTCACGGAAGCCGTCTGCCTCGCACACGACCTCGGCCACAGCCCCTTCGGCCACACAGGCCAATCCGTCCTCAACGAACTGGCGGCGTCTGCCGGGGGGTTTGAACACAACAAACAATCCCTGCGAATCGTGGAATTCCTCGAACACCCGTACCCTGCCTTCCCCGGCCTGAACCTTATGTACGAAACGCGAACCGCAATAGCAAAACACAGAACCCCCTACGACAACTCCGAAGACCTTACCGAACCGGTCTGCCTCGAAGGCCAAATCGCCGACGTCGCCGACCGCATCGCGTACAACTGCCACGACCTCGAGGACGGCCTGCAATCAAAACTGCTTGCCGAAAAACCGCTGCGCGACCTTGAACTGTTCAAAAACGCCTGGATTGCCGTTGACGCAGACAACATCGACGACCACGTAATACGCAGAACGCGAATCTGCAAATCAATCCTCGATACCCTCGCCCGCGACGCCATCGAAACAAGCGCAAGGAATCTCAAAAACATACACTCTCTCAAAGAAGTCCTCGAAACAGACCGGCCTCTTATCGCCGTCAGCAGGGAATTTGAACAGCAACTTTCACAACTCGAACAATTCCTGATGAACAACCTCTACCTGCACCCATCGCTTGCAAGCGTCGCGGCCAAAGTCCGCGGCCGGCTCGCCCGACTTTTCGAAAAACTTTCAAAAAAACCAGGCCTGATGCCGCAATACTACCAGCGGATGATACCTTCACAGGGCCTCGAACGCACCGTCTGCGACTATATCGCCGGTATGACCGACCGCTACTGCCTTAACCTGCTGGAAGAAAAATAATCGCCCGGATTTTTCTGTTTCCGCAGAAGGCGCAAATCTTATACAATACCGTCGGTAATCGTTTTTGAGTGTTTATGAAAAAACTTCTGACAAGCTGTTTTGGCCTTGGGCTTTTGCCCGCCGCTCCCGGCACGTTCGGGTCTCTGCCGCCGGTGGTGATTTATATGGCCCTGCGCTATTTCAGCGATGCACGTACCTGTATAATAGCTATGGGTCTGTGTATCGTTGCGGGCTTTGCGATAACCGTGCTTTTTGCTCCAGCCGTAATCGCCTCGACAGGCAAAAAAGACCCTGCACAGGTCATCTCCGACGAGTTTGCCGGCCAGGCCCTTGCGCTTCTGGGCGTCTGTCTTATCAGCCCAAAAGAAATCTGCGTCCCGGCAGTCGCTGCTTTTGCCCTGTTTCGCCTTTTTGACATTACAAAACCCTGGCCCTGCAAAACGCTTGAGAAACTGCCCGCAGGCTGGGGTATCCTGGCCGACGATCTGGCGGCGGGATTATGGGCTTGCGGAGTCTGGACGGCCGGGCGGTATATTGATATTGCCCCCACGGGCGAACAAGTCGTTGCCCTGACAACCGGAGTTGCGGTTTTTCTGGGAATCGTACAGGGATTGACAGAATTTTTGCCGGTGTCGTCTGAAGGCCACTTGGTGCTGTTTCAGCATTTTCTGCCCGGCATGGACGCCGGGGCGCCCCAGATGATTTTGCTGAATTTGTGTCTGCACCTTGGCACAGTGTTGTCTATTTTTGTGGTTTTTCGCAAGACCATTGTGCGGTTTGTCGGGACACTGATTAAGTCGCTTGGCAGCGGCCTGACCCCAATGGAAATGTATCGCAAAAAGGCCCCTGTTCGGCTGGCGGTTTTGGCAATTATCGCCAGCGCGGCAACCGCAATTTTTTATATTTTATGCAAGAAGCAACTGGAATCATCCCGCGGCCTGTTCGGCCTGGGTTTCTGGTGGGTTGTCTCGGCGATTTTCCTTTACTGGGCCGACAAACGAAAAGGCCATACCGGGCTAAGGCAATTTGGAGCCGTCGCCGCCGTGCTGATTGGATTGGCACAGGGACTGGCTATTCTGCCCAGCGTCTCACGCAGCGGTGCGACAATCAGTACGGCAATGCTGCTGGGGATTAAACCGCGATGGGCCGTAGAGTTCAGTTTTTTGATTTCGATACCGGCAATTCTCGGCGGAGCGGCTATGGAACTGGTAAAAAAATTTGAATTCATCAAAAACGGACAACTGCCGATTGTTCCGATTCTGGCGGGGATTCTGGCGGCGTTTGTCGTCGGAGTTGTCGCACTGAAGATACTGATTCATATATCACGAAAACGCAGGCTGAAAGTATTTGGTTTTTATTGTCTTGTAATAGCGATGATTGTGTTTATCTCGCTGCTGTAATTGCCGGAAGCTCCCGCCTTCCGGCTGCCGATATTCTTCAAAACCTTTGTTTTCACCTTTACCGCAGTCATCGGGGCGCTGTTGACAGAAATCCTGACACCTGACCCTGACCTGAAAAAGGCGACAAAAAACCCCCTGTAGCCTCATCGACGGACAGATTCGACAAATCACTTTTTGCCCTTGTAAATCCGCGTCGTTTATGAGAAAATGCGCTCAAAGCTGAAATTGTGGCCAAATCGGAGCAATAAAACTATGGCAAATAATTTCGGGTCGTTCTGCGATGACCTTTATATGGACATGTGCGTCAACACTCAGCTCGAGCTGCCCACACACAGGGAAACAATCCTGGCGTTCTTCGAGCAGGTCCGAAAACGATTCCCCCAACTGGCCGGTTTCACCTGCCGACAGGGCGAGTACCTGCTCGAAGAGGAACGCGGCAGCCAGAGATACCGCTGGGTGAGCCTCGAAAAAGACCGCATCTGCGCAGGCTGCGCCGATCCGGACGACCTGGACCAGGCTTATACCCTGCAGGCTGAGGTGCTCGAACTTATCCCCTATATGCTTGGCGTAAGCGTCCTCGACATCGACTCGCTGGACGCGACCTTCACTATGGACTTCGACTACCAGGGCAACCAGGACGAAATAATCGCCGAGGCCCTTATGAACAGCTCAAGCTTCAGTTCACTGTTCGAAATGCCCGGCGCAAAAACCGTAAGCTGCGCACCTTCAGCCGTGGTCGCGCTCTCGGAAGACTACCGAACACAGGCACGCATCGCCATAGAATCGCGCACCAGCGTCTATGACCTGCGCAGCGAAAAATTCAAACCCGATGAACCCATCAGCCTGTATTTAACAATCCGCAGATACCCGACGCCGGGACCGGAATTCAATCCCGTCGAGTCATTCAGACAGCAGTGCCGGATCGCCGAGCAGTTGATGTTCGAGAAAATCATCCCCTGCTTTGCCCAGCCCCTGCTCAGCGCCATCGCCCTGCGGCATTAACCGAAAATACTAAACCGGAAAGGATATTATGGCTATCGAAGCGACACTGAGCGGATACAAAAAAAATAACACCCTGATAACAATCGCCATCCTCGCAGGCTCGGCAGCCTGGCTGTTTTACGACGGAAAATATAACGAAAACTTCATCAAAAAACACACTCCGGACGGAACGCCCGACAGCACGCTTAATATCCACCGCAAAAGCCCGCCGTACCTGCTGGCGGGGGCCGCTCTTGTCGGCGGATATTTTTTCTATATCAAAAGCAAAAAAGTCATCGCCGACGAGAACTCCCTGCGCGTCAACAGGCAAAAAATCAGCTACGCCGATATCCGCAGCATCGACAAGACTTACTTCAGTAAAAAAGGTTTTTTTACCATAAATTACAGCCGTAACGGAATGGATTGCCGCCTGAAAATTTCCGACCGCACCTACGATAATCTCCAGGCCGTTCTGGAACACCTTGTCGCAAAAATCAGCACGTAATCGGCAAACCGAAATCACATTATTCAGAGTGAACTTATGAACTGTTGTGTCGTTGGTCTGCAATGGGGCGATGAAGGCAAGGGCAAAGTAGTCGATATTCTCGCCGAAGAGGCCGATATCGTCGTTCGCTACGGCGGCGGCGCTAACGCCGGACATACCATCCTAATCGGCGATACAAAATTCGCCCTGCACCTTATGCCCTCGGGAGCGGTACGCCCCAACTGTCAATGCGTCATCGGAAACGGCGTCGTTCTCGACCCGGACGTCCTCCTGGATGAGATAGAGAACCTCGAACAAAAAGGATTGTCTGTCGCCGGCAGGCTCTTTATCAGCAGAAATGCCCATATCGTTATGGAGTACCACAAACTCGAAGACCGGCTGCGCGAACAGGCCCTCGGAGAACAAAAACTCGGCACCACCGCTCGCGGCATCGGCCCCTGCTACGCCGATAAGGCTCAAAGAGGCAACGCCCTGCGACTGGCCGACCTGCTGAACACGAAAACCCTTGAACAAAAACTTCGTACCATAGTCGAATATAAAAACAAACTCTTTAACGCATTGTACGACGCCGAACCAATCTCCTTTGAGACGCTGTTTGAAAAATGCCTGCTCTGGAACGGCAAACTCGCGCCTTACATAACCGATACCACAGAAATTATCCATACCGCTGCCGAGAACGGCAAAAATCTTCTCTTTGAAGGCGCCCAGGGCTCGCTGTTAGACATCGACCACGGCACGTTTCCGTTCGTTACAAGCTCAAACTCCAGCGCACTTGGACTTGGGCCCGGCTGCGGCTTCCCGCCGCAAAAACTCGACCGCCTCATCGGCGTTGTAAAGGCATACACCACCCGCGTAGGCGCAGGCCCGTTTCCCACAGAACAGGACAACGAAATCGGACAGCGCATCCGCGACCGCGGCCATGAGTACGGCACAACCACGGGCAGACCCCGCCGCTGCGGCTGGTTCGACGCCGTCGCCGCCGCTTACTCGGTCAGACTGGCCGGTATCACCGAAATCGCTATGATGCACCTCGATACACTGGCCGGAATCGAAGAACTTAAAATCTGCACCGCCTACAAAATACAGGGAAGACAAACCTCATTCTTCCCCGCAGATTCGGAAATTCTCTCCGGGGTCCGCTGCGTTTATCAGTCCGTCCCGGGCTGGAACCAGGACCTGTCCGAGATGACCGGCTTTGGCCAACTGCCAAAAACCTGCCGCGATTATGCGGCTCTTATCGAAAACCTTGTACGCTGCCCAATTAAAATGCTCGGCGTCGGACCGAAACGAAACCAGGTAATCCGCTAAAAGGCCCGGATAATAACAATGCCGTCCTTCGAACAAAAAAGACAGCAAACCTCGGAAAGACTCGATATCAGCGACAGGGATATACCCAGACACATCGCCGTCATTATGGACGGCAACGGCCGATGGGCCGCCCTGCGACAACTGCCGAGATTTCGGGGACACGAAAAGGGCGCAAAAACCGTCCAGACCATCGCACAGCATTGCTCGGACTGCGGCGTCGAATTCCTCACGCTCTATTCCTTCAGCATGCAAAACTGGAAACGCCCAAAAGATGAAATCGACTTCCTTATGCATCTTTACGCCGCCTACCTTGAAGCAATCAGGCCAAACCTTATGGAAAACAGCGTCCGCCTCCGGCACATCGGCAGGAAAGACCCTCTCCCTCAAAACGTCATCAACGCCCTCGAACAAACCGTCAAAATGACAGAGACAAACGCCGGTATGAACCTCGGACTTGCGCTGAACTACGACTCGCAAACCGAAATAGCCGACGCCGCAAAAAAACTCGCTGAAAAATGCCTGGCCGGACTTCTCGAACCGGCACAAATCAGCCCGCAAATCTTCGCCGAACACCTCTACACCGCGGGCTGGCCCGAAGTGGACCTGCTTGTCAGAACCTCCGGCGAAATGCGCATCAGCAACTTCCTGCTCTGGCAAATCTCGTATGCGGAATTCTACGCAACCCAAACCCTCTGGCCGGACTTTTCCTGCGACGACCTCGACAAGGCCATACTGGCCTTTGCACAAAGGGCACGCCGATTCGGAGACGTCAAACCGGCAAACAAAGAACTATAGATAATGCTCAGGCAACGACTGATTTTTGGAACGCTTTTGACCATTGCCTTTCTTGGCGTCCTCGCTCTCGACGCCTGGCTCGACGGCTCGCTGCTGCCGGAACAAAACAGACAACCCATCCAAGCCACACTGCTGGCCGTCCTGCTCATCCTGCTGGCAAAACCCGTACAAATGGAAATGGCTGCACTGGCCCGCCAAAGCCAAACGCATATCTTCCTGCCCGTCACTGTCCCTGCCGCTGCTGTAATCTCAACCGCCTTCTACTGGTCGCAGTTTTTTACAAACCGACAGGAAATCCGGACGCTCTTTCTGCTGCTGGCTCTGCCGGCAGCTTTCGCCGCACTGTTCTTCGCCCAGGTACTGCGGTTCGGCACACAGAACGCCCTGAAAAATATCGCCGTATCGAGTTTCTCGATACTCTATCTCGGCCTTCTGCCCGCCTTTATCCTCGCCATTAGAATACACCTGGACCTGAGACATCTGCTGATTTTCATTTTCACCATAAAGTGCTCGGATATCGGAGCTTACACCATTGGCAAACTGTTCGGGAAACATAAACTCGCCCCCGCAATCTCGCCCGGAAAGACCTGGCAGGGCCTTGCAGGGGCCGTAATCTTTGCCGCGGGACTGGCCTATGCGCTGAACCTATTTTGTGGTATAATGACATCGGCTTGGGCGTTGGCCTTCGGCGCGGCCTTTGGAATTTTGGGCCAGTTATCAGACCTTGCGGAGTCAATGCTCAAACGCGACGCCGGTCTGAAGGACTCCTCGGCCCGGATACCCGGATTTGGAGGCATACTCGACCTGATTGACTCACTGCTGGCCACCGCACCAGCAGCTTACGCGTTCTTCCTGTGGTATGCCTTTAATGCGGCTAAACAGGTTTCAGGATAAGGAACAAGTTGGAACTTAGAATCGAACTGGAATCGCAGGCTCAGCGGCTGGAACTTTTCGGACCAGCCGACGAAAATCTGCGCGCCCTGCGAGACAATCTAAACGTCCGTATCTCCGCCCGCAACGGAAACATCTCGCTCGATGGACAGCAAGAAGACGTCAGACGCGCCGCGGAAATCATCGACAAAATGCAAAAACACATCCTGCAGCGGCGATCGCTTACGCCTCAGGATGTAGCCGACATGCTCTCCCGGACCAGTCTCAAACCCGCCCGCTCGGATGTCCTGGAAGTCTATTCGCACAAAGGCGTCATCGAACCTTTCACCGCAGGACAACTGCGATACATCCAGACAATGCTCGCCAACGACATGACATTCTGCATCGGACCTGCCGGGACCGGAAAAACCTACCTCGCCGTCGCCGTGGCCGTCTCGATGCTCAAGAAAAAACAAATCCGAAAAATTGTCCTCGCCCGACCGGCGGTCGAAGCAGGCGAACGCCTCGGCTTCCTGCCCGGCGACCTCCAGGCCAAGGTAAATCCGTACCTCCGACCTCTGTTCGACAGCATCGAGGATATGATGGAATTCGGCCAGATGAGAAAATTTATGGAAATGGACATCATCGAAATCATCCCCCTGGCTTTTATGAGAGGACGAACACTCAACGAAGCCATCGTTATATGCGACGAGGCGCAAAACACCTCGCCGTCGCAAATGCTGATGTTCCTGACGCGACTGGGACGCGGCTCAAAAATGATTATCACCGGAGACATCACACAAATAGACCTTGAAAAGGGCCAGACTTCAGGCATGATTGACGCTGTCAACAGACTCAAAAATATCGAAGGCATCGGCCTGACCGAACTCGAACCCGCCGACATCGTCCGACACAGACTGGTACACAAAATCGTACAGGCATACGATAACTCAAAACAACAAAAACAATAAACTTTCCCGTTAAAACCGTGCTGTTCAAAAGAAAAAAAATAAGCCCAAGACGCCAGCGCGTGCGAGACAGCATCGCCGCACGCCGGTTCGAACGTATTACCGCAATCGCCGCAAGCCCTTATCTTGCCGCGATAGCCGTCTGGTTGATGTTTGTAATCGCCTGCTGGCTTCTGCTGGCTGTCCAGATTCAAGGCAAAAATATCCTGACCTGCTGGAACGCACAACTCCGCCCCGCAAAAGAACTGGTCGCACTGTCCCTTCTGGTAGGAATGGCCGGCCTGGCGGCAGCTCTGTACGTCTATGCCTACCGCCCGAGAATCGCCGCCAAAGCGTCCCGCGCACTGGCTTTGGCCGGCGTCTTCCTGTTCCTGATGGCTCTGGCAAGAACAAGTTCAATGTACCCCCAATGGATATACCTGGCTACCGGAACATCCGTTGCTTTCGCCTTTATTATGTCTATCGCCTATGACCAGCGATTCGCTCTGGGAATGTCGCTGCTGTATTCGGCATTGGCCTGCCTTGCCGTCGGCGAAACCGCAGGCCTCGAACTGTTCCTTACTATGACCGCCGGCGCAGCAGTGTGCTGCTTTTGCCTTCGCGAAATCCGCACCAGAATGAAACTTATTGAAGTCTCAATCCTGGCCGCTGGCGCCGTTTTCCTGACCGTCCTCGCTTTCGGCCTGCTGCACGCAGAACCCGTAACAGTCCTGCAAAGCGCCGCTTCCGCATCGCTTGTTACCATCGCCGTCGGAATCTTCATCCAGGCATTCCTGCCCGTAATCGAACGCCTCTTCGGCATCGCCACAAGTATGACTCTGATGGATTACAGCGACGCCAACCAGCCTGCACTTAAAAAACTGGCTATGGAAGCGCCGGGCA
Organism: Anaerohalosphaeraceae bacterium; assembly: GCA_041737185.1. GTDB lineage: Bacteria > Planctomycetota > Phycisphaerae > Sedimentisphaerales > Anaerohalosphaeraceae > JBGSSG01. The sequence goes on along the minus strand of JBGSSG010000010.1, from coordinate 3,373 downwards.
CTTTCAGCCACAGCCTCCTCGTCGGCACTCTGGCGGAAACCGCCGCTGAGACAATCGGCGCAAACGGCCTGCTCTGCCGCGTCGGCGCTTATTACCACGATATCGGAAAACTCAACAAACCCGGCTACTTTGTCGAAAACCAGTTCGGCTCCGTCAGCAGACACGAACAACTCTCCCCGGCTATGAGCCAACTGGTCATCGTAGGACACGTGAAGGACGGCATAGAAATCGCCCGCGAATTCGGCCTGCCGTCTGTCCTTAGACAATTCATCGAAACCCATCACGGCACCACCCTGATAGAATACTTCTACAACGAAGCCAGAAAAAAACAGGACGAACGCCTCTCCCCCGTCCTCGACTCCGACTTCCGATATCCCGGACCGAAACCACGCTCCAAAGAGGCCGCCATCGTTATGCTCGCCGACGCCGCCGAAAGCGCCGTCAGATGCCTTACGGAACTTGCACCCACCCGCATCGAGGCGCTCGTACACAACATCGCTATAAAACGACTGCAGGACGGCCAGTTCGACCAGTGCGACCTGACCCTGCGAGAGCTTAGTAATATCGAAACCGCCATGGCAAAATCCCTCACCGCCTACCACCACGGCAGAATCGCATACCCAAAACCGAACGAATCAGCGGACGATGAGAAATTTACCTCCGCCGAAAACCTCCAGTAATTATACAATGCAAAAAAACGTCAAACACAAAATTACTGTCTCCATCACAGACCAGAGCCGGCACGAAAACATCGACCCTGCGCCACTTCGGAAACTGGCTCGGTATGTATGCAGACAATTTGGCCTGGCCTGCGCCAAAATCAACATCGCTCTGCTCGACGACCGGCAAACCCGCACCATAAACAAACAGTTCCTCGGCTCAGCCAAAAACACCGACGTAATCAGCTTCGATCTGTCAGACTCCCGCGAAGCGCACCGTACCTTTGAAATTGTCATCAACCCCGATATGGCCCTGCGCCGGACACGCGAAAACGGACACGCCGTCCAGGCTGAACTGGCATTATACCTGACCCACGGCCTGCTGCATCAGTTCGGATTTGACGACACAGACCCGCGGCAGGCAAAAAAAATGCACGAAACAGAAGACATCATACTTCGGAAAACCGGCTACGGCCCGGTTTATTATCAACAATAACTTATCGGAAAGGATTACCGACAGTGAACGTAATCGGATGGCCAATTCTGACAATCTGCCTGCTCACCGGCCTGTCCCTCTTCTTCTCACTAAACACACTCGCTATTCGAACCTTCTCGCGACTCAAACTCCAGGAAGCCTTCACCAACGCGGGAAAACAGGACCGCATCGACGAATTTCTCGCCCTGGCCGAAAGACTCTCCCTTACCTGCGGCTTCTTTCGGCTCCTGGCAAGCGTCGGCATACTGCTTATCCTGGCACATCTGCTCGCCGACAAACATTACATCCTCACCTTCGCCATCGCCGTTATCATCCAGGCCCCATTTACCCTCTCTATACCGCATTCCTGGTCAAAACACGCAGGCGAATATATCCTGCCCAGAACCTACCCCATCCTTAAGCTGCTTTACTTTGCCGTCTGGCCGGTACTGTTCGTCTTCGAGCTGAACGACAGGCTGATACGCCGACTGGCGGGAATACCAATACTATCCCACGCCCAGGACCAGGAAGAAAAACAGGAACAAATCCTCAGCGTCGTCGAACAAGGCAAAATAGAGGGCGTCGTTGACGCCGAAGAAGTGGAAATGATCGAAAACGTCCTCGAAATGGACGAAACAACCGCCGAACAGATTATGACCCCTCGCACCGACCTGGTGGCGGTAAGCTCACAGGCGGATATGCAGACCATCCTAAAAACCATCAGCCAGACGGGCCATTCCAGAATCCCCGTATTCGAAAAAACCATCGACAGTATCGTCGGCATCCTGTATGCAAAAGACCTGCTCGAACACTTCGGCGCCGGCATCGCACAATTCAAACTGCCGGAAATAATGCGAAAACCATACTTCGTCCCCGAATCGAAACCGATGCGCTCGCTGCTGCACGAATTCAAAAAACAGAAACTGCACATCGCCGTCGTTCTCGACGAATACGGCGGCACCGCCGGTGTCGTAACCATCGAAGATATACTCGAGCAGCTTGTCGGCGAAATCACCGACGAATTCGAACAGCCCGAATCAGAACCGGTGCGCATAATCGACCCGCTGACCGCCGATGTGGACGCACGCATCTACATCGACGACCTCAACAGCCAGCTTGAACTGAACCTGCCCGAAGATGAAGACTATGACACACTCGGCGGCTTCGTCTTCTCGCATCTGGGCTATATCCCGAAGGTCGGACAGCAGATTGAATACGGCCGCCTGCGATTGACAATTACCGCAGCCGAACCACGCTCTGTAAAACGCGTACGAATCCAGAAACCGCCTACGCCGGAAAATTCTCCGGAACAGAAATGAAATATACCGACCAGGTAATATGTCTTCGCGCCGTAAGTTACTCCGAAACTTCCCAGGTGCTTACGCTGCTGACACGAAACCACGGCAAAATCTCCGCCATCGCAAAAGGCGCAAAACGTCCGAAATCCTCTTTCGACGGCCCGGTTGAACCATTCAGCACAGGAACCGCCGCCATCGCTCCGCCAGCCCGCGGCAAAGAACTGGCGACAATTACCGAGTTTGGGCAGCAGCCTGCCCTTATGGGCCTGCGAAAAAATCTGCTTGCCCTTAACAGCGCCTTCCTTGCCGCAGAGCTTATTGATTCGATGACTGAAACAGACGACCCGCTGACCGAACTTTTCGAAGACTTTGTCCGCTTCCTTTCCGACCTGGCCGCCTCGACAGACAACAGACATCTGCTGGCAAGACTTATCGCCTTCCAGCTTAATCTGCTCTATCTCCTCGGCATTCAACTGAACTTGAATCGCTGCGCAAACTGCTCGGCATCTTTTTGCCCCGGCTGGAAAACCGCGTATTTCTCAAGCTCCGCCCCAGGCCTGCTCTGCCCCGATTGCGAAACCGCCTTCGCCGAAAAAAGGAAAATCGCTCCTGCCGCCGCCGGCGCCCTTGCCGACCCCGCGAAACTGGCAAACGCAACAGCCCAGACCCTTGCCGAAATCGAAAAAATCCTGATTTACCACTTCGCAGAACTGCTGCACAAACCCCCAAAAGCCGCGAAATACTTCCAAAACCGAAAACCCTAATGTGTCTTCCGTCAGTTGCTAATCATTTCGCATATTACCATCCTGTGATCGGAATGTTTTGTCTTTCTTGAACAGACAGAAAACGGCTTGAAATGTGAACTGGCCCATATTTGATCCACCCTGAACAGCGGCACAGTGTTGATTGCGGTATGCCCCCAACCCATGCCGCCCCGGGAA
>JBGSSG010000364.1:0-8325 GCA_041737185.1 Anaerohalosphaeraceae bacterium | reverse complement strand
GGGAAGCGAGAAAATTGAGCAGGTGGCCGAGCAGCTTGACGCCGCGCTGCGGCAGATTCGTCTGGCGACAGAGGCGCTTAACAGCGGGCGTGGAACTCTTGGTCAATTGCTTTCTGACGGACGGCTGTACGAGAATTTACTGGAAAGCAGCCAGGAGCTTGAGCTTGCGCTTGAGCAGATGAAGAAATTGGCGGCGGATGCGCGGGAAAAGGGCATTCGCATAAAGTGGTAAGACGAAAACAAGAAAAGGAAAATGGAACTTAACGCCTGGATTATAGCCGCGATTATGGTCGTCTCGTTTTTGTGCGAGTATATGGACTCGTCGCTGGGAATGGGTTTCGGCACAACTCTTACCCCTGTGCTGATGCTTGTCGGTTTTGCGCCGATGGAAATAGTACCGGCCATTCTGGTAAGCGAATTGTTTTCAGGACTTGCCGCCGCGGTGTTTCACCACCGGCAGGGAAATGTCAACCTTCAGCCCCGGAACAAAGCAATTCTTCATCTGGCCGGGCTGAAACACCCGGGTCTTTATCTTCAGCAGGCGCGAAAATCCCTGCCTATGGATCTGAAAATCGCGCTTCTGTTCGTACTGTGCAGTACAGTCGGCGCGGCAGCAGCGGTCTATGTCGCGCTGCATATATCGAAGTTCTGGCTCAAGATGTATATCGGCATAGTTGTCCTTGCGATGGGACTGGTGATACTTGTATTTTTGAACAGGCGATTTAAGTTTTCCGTCTGGAAGATTTCCACTATCGGCGTTTTGGCCGCGTTCAACAAGGCCATAAGCGGCGGGGGCTACGGTCCACTTGTAACCGCGGGGCAGATTCTCTCCGGCGTACAGGGCAAAAACGCCGTCGGCATTACTTCCCTGGCGGAAGGCGTTACCTGCCTGATAGGCGTCGTCGGGTATCTGCTGGCAGGTGCGAAACTGGTGAGTTTCCGCCTGGCTCCTTATGTCGTTTTCGGCGCTATTCTGTCCGTGCCGCTGGCTGCCAGGAGCGTAAAGCTCATTCCCGAAAAAATCCTGAAACTGTGCATCGCCGGGTTGTCCATCATCCTTGGCTCACTGACGCTCATAAAAACTTTGCAGGCGGGATGACAAGCGGGCAGCGGGAATTGAGAATTAAGAATGTAGAATTGAGAATTGAAAAACAACTGCCAGATGCCGGCATACAGGTAAAAATAGAAAATGGAATCCTGTCCGCCGTCCGCTTTTCTACGAACTCCGAACTACCCGCTACGAACTTTCTCCCAATCTTCCATCGTAAGTCGTCAATCCCATTGATACTCTCTTCAAATAGAAAATAGGAAATTGAAAACTTGTCCGCCTTAGGCGGATAGAAAATGGCTTCCTGTTCCTACGGCTTCTTTTTTGGTTTGGCTTCAAAAATCACTTTTTCCATATCAAGCGGCTTGACAAGAGCCACAATGCAGTTGTCATACTTTATGTAATAATCATAATCAAGGCACGGCGCGCCTTTGGGGTATTCGTCCGGCTTGCAGATAAAGACATTGCAGTCCTGCGGCCCTGTAACAGCGAATCTGTACCGTGGGAACTGCGTATAGTATTGGAAGTTCATCGCGGTTTCGCGCATTTTTTGAGAAAAGCAGATTTTCCAGGTCGTCTGCGGGTCAAGAGCATTGAGTCTTTCGAGCGTGGGTCTTGCCATCCCGCAGCCGCTGCTTATCGCAATCAGAGACGGGGTACTGTGCAGACCCGTGCCCAGAACGGCGCCAATGAGCATTATTTGAACAATCAGCCAGAAGCGTCCCGAAAACCTTCTGTGCAGGCAGTCAATACACCACAGACATACCAGCAAAAACACCGGCAGCAGAAATAATTGATTGCGCATAAGTCCCGGACTTTTTTTCAGGATTACCGAATATACGAACAGGACGCCGAAATAAGCCGCAAAAAACAGCAGCAGGAACAGCCCGAACCGTTCGGAATCAATAAAAGCCGCCCTGTTTCCGAATCTGATGGCCCTGACCGCACGGGCACAAACGACCGCAAGGCCGGCCATCGCGGCGGCAAAAAACACAAACCACCAGAACGCCCCGGCATCTCCCCTGTTAAAAACCGTATCAATCAGCAGTTCGCGAATAAAGGGGACAAACGACCTCCACCCGGCCCAGCCGGCGGCGATGTCTTTGATGTATTTATTCTGCTCTATGTTCAGGACGTCGCTTAGAATCGGCCTGTAAAACAGATACAACAAAAGGCCGCTTATCGCAGCAATCAGGCAGCCGTGCAGAATTATTGAGACAATCCTGCTTCGCGGGTCTTTATAGACAGCGGCGGAGTAAAACAGGATAAAGACGGCGTTGAGCGAAAACATACATAAGGCTGCGCTTAACATCGCACCGAGCGAATAAAAATTTATAAACGACAGGACGGCAGCGACAATCCACCATCGCTTAAACGCCGCGGGCCTGCTCATCAGGAAAAAAACCGCCGCGACGTAAAACGCCATCGCCGACAAACCGAAGGTATATCCGCGGGCGATGTAAAGATATTCAAAATGCACCGACAGAGTGAAAATCAAAATCAGCGACGCCGTCTGCAGCGCGGGGCTTTTTATAACTTTTTTGATGATATACGCGATGGAAAAAAAGAAAAGAAGCGCCGAAAGAAGGGGGAAAACGCGTACATAATGCACATAATCCCCGAACATCTTTCGGGCAAAACACATCAGGATTGAGTTAAGTACGTGATTATTGGTGGAGCTGTAGCTGTGCCGGGCGGTATAGATATCCTTTGAAAACTTAAAGCAGGTGTATGACTCGTCGTGATGCGTTCCGACATAGTTGGCCTTGAAGACCATACAGGCGAAAATCACCGCAAAGGCCAGGATAAACGCCAGATGCCAGAAGGCGTCGATGCGTTCTTTTTCGAGGAACAAAGCCTGTCGTTTGCCGGGAACGGACATATCGTTTTTCCCGCCTTATCGTCTGCTCTGGAGTTTTGCCAGCAGCCGCAGAATTTCCAGGTACAGCCAGACTAAGGTTACCATAAGCCCGAACGCGGCGTACCATTCCATATACTTTGGCGCTCCTGCCGCGACGCCGTTTTCGATAAAGTCAAAGTCCAGCACAAGATTAAGGGCCGCGATTACCACGACAAAGACACTGAATAGAATGCCAAACGGGCCTGAACTGTGCAGCAGCGGCACAGAAAGGCCGAACAGGCCAAGTACGATGCCGACAATGTAAAACAGGGCGATTCCGCCCGTGGCGGCAACGATGCCGAGCTTGAAGTTTTCGGTTGGTTTTATAGGCCTTGAGGTATAGGCCACAAGAAGAGCCGCCAGCGTGCCGAAGGTGAGCATAATCGCCTGAAACACTATGCCCGGAAACTTCGCCTCGAAGAGGGCCGAGATGGATCCCAGTGCCAGGCCCTCAATCAACGCATACAGCGGCGCGGTGGCCGGCGCCCAATCCTTTTTGAAAACAGTCAGCATAGCCACCACGAACCCGCCGATGATGCCGCCCCAAAGCCAGGGCGCTGCCGCTTCGGGCGTTTTGGCCTTATCCCAGGTCCAGACGGCGGTCATAACAGCCAGACCCAGCAGGATGGCGGCCTTGTTGACCGTGCCCTGAATGGTCATTGCATTTTCGCCGTAGTATGGGATGGCGGTAAAGACCTTGTCGTTTAATGCCGGATTGCTTGTACGCATCATATTCAAATCTCTCTCGTTTCAGATAGTAGAACAGCGGAGCAGCAGACCGCAGTGGAACAGACCTCGTTATTGATGGTTGAAAAAATAAATAAACATTCCGTCATTCCCGCTTTCTTTTTTCATTCCCGCGACTTGTCCGCCTTTTATCCGCTTCAGGCGGACGGGTGGAAGGCGGGAATCCAGTCTAAATCGCTCTGGATTCCGGCTCAAGGCCGGAATGACAAACATACATCAATGTTCAGATTGTTAAGTTGGTTATTCAAAGAGCAATAGTTTAAGCCAAATTCCCTGCTCTTTTTCACCTGTTCTCCTGTCCTAACTGTTCCACTGCTCTGTTTTTCGGGCAAAGCCCGAAAAATCGGGGTGAAAGGATTCGAACCTTCGGCCTCCTGGTCCCAAACCAGGCGCTCTAGCCAAGCTGAGCTACACCCCGCGGGTATTCGGAAAGTATATAATTTGACTCCTTAAAAGGCAAGCAAAACCCGTCAGGGCGGTGATTTTCCGATTTGTCGTGTGCATAGGACATTCTATAATGGCTTTTTTCAGGCGACTGATTATTACTATAACGCAAGGTTTAGACAGTAAAGTCCGGAAAAATCAAAATGCAAAATGACAATGTAAAATTCAAAATGTTCCGATTTTTCGATGCAAAATCTTTTTCGTCAGCTTTTGGCCGATTTCGTATAAGGGCATCAGTAGATGACTTGGCCATCGGTGCGGCAATTTTTGAATTTTGATATGTCATTTTGATTTTTGCATTTTGATATTTGCTATAAACCGCTTTAAGCCGTTAAATTTAATGAAGTTAAGGCAAGCAGAAAAACTATATCTTACGCTGTAAAGCTATGCAAGGTCTGTTTTTGTTATTTCACGCAGAAGCGTTGTGGCGTAGCAGCCGCTGTCAAGTTCAAAGCCTAATTGAAGATACTCGCCGCGGTCGTCTTTTCCGCAGTCAAGGCTGACGTTTCTGGGCTGAAAACGCATCGGTCTTCTTCCGCCGCGGGCGCCGAGTTTTTCCATACGCCTGAAATCATCGTCATTCAAATTCGCCTGTTCGAGGATGGGATTTTCAATTTCGCCGGCGGGACCTGCAAGCGCGGTCATTCTCCGGCCAAACAGCGGCCCGGTCGGGCTTATCGCAAAATCGTCGCATCGAGGCTGCTCCGCCGCGGCGTCTTCAACCTTAAAACAGGCCCCGTTGTCGTGCTTCATCGCCATATCCCCGTCAAACAGACGGTCAATCGCGGGCATTCGTACAGCCAGAACCCTGTTGAACAAATCAGACTGCCAGGCCGAGACAAACAGCCCCGTCAGCCAGCGGTCGAGTCTGTTAAAAACCTTTGGCCTGCTGCCTTTGTACTGACAAAGAAGTTTTAAGGCCCTTTTATGGTCCGACAGGCCTTTGGGACAAACTTCGAAGGCTTTTTCATAATCGCCGCGAAGGTAAAGCTCCCGCATTTCCCTGGCTTGAGGATTCGTTTCGCTTTCAGGCCGGCCCAGAAACAGGTCGAAGAATTCGTCGGTCTGTCCTTTTATCATCGCGTATCCGAACAGGTGAGATTCGTATCGGTCGCCGAACCTCTGCGGCCCGAAATAATTGGGCGCCCCGCGTCGCTGGAGAATCTCAAGGACGCTCTGTGCGATTGGAAGGGCCTGCTCGGCGGGCATCGACAGATTTCGCAGCATTATCACAAACCGGTTTGCCGACAGATGTCCGACCTTGAGTTTGTTCGTGTGCCGTTCAACACGGAGGATTTTCAGGTCCGCAAAATCCAGCCCGGCCAGTCTGGCAGGGTCGATATGCTCGACGGACAGCCACTGCCGGGCAACGGCCCGGGCGTCTTTTCTGCCCGCGTATCCGATGTCAATCCGCCTGACGCCCAGTGCCGAGGCAATACGCGTAATCGCGGCAGTTGTCGTGATTCCCCGCTTCTCAATAAACAGGTATGTATGCGTACCTTCCCCACAGGGCTGATATAGCGGGACTTCCTCGACGAGAAAATCCTCGCACCGCTGCTTTATCGCGCCTTCCACGGCAGGGGCCTGGCCGGTAAGAAAGGGCAGTTGTATTTGTTTTGTTTCCATAATTTTTCAGAGGATACAGGTTTTAGTCCGGTTTGTCTATCATTACAGCGCTACTTAACGCCGGGAAATACGGCTTTTGAATTAAAATTCTAAGCACTAAATCCTAAACCCTAAACAATATCAAATGTTCAAAATCCCAATTTTCAAAACGGAAACCGCATATTAGCAGCTTTGGGCTGTTTGGATTTTTGGTCATTTGGATTTAGAGCTTGTTTAGGATTTAGAATTTAGGATTCAGGATTTAACACTACTACCATAACTTTCTATAAAGCAGAGTGTTATCAATATCAAGCAGATTTAAGCAGCGTTGTAGTACTATATGTCGGCAAAATCACACAGGATGGAATCAGCCACCGCCAGGGCCTTTCGTGAGAGCCGCAGGAAATGGCCGTCCGTTTCAAGCCATCCGCCGGCAAGATGCCGCTCTATCGCCAAACCAAAAAGTTCCGTCGCGTCAAAACCAGTCTGCTTTCTGAATTGTTCAAGGTTTATGCCCGTTCTTGTCCGCAGGCCCAGCACCGCGGTTTCGCAGGCGTGCTGTGCCGAGCCGACGGGCTGGTCTGTTTCGTAAGCGAATTGTCCCTTGTTTATCGTTTCGATGTACCGGTGCAAATCGGGGATATTTTCCGTTCGTCTGCCCCTGTACCACCCTGCCGCCGAAGGTCCAAGACCTATGTACGGAAGATTTTGCCAGTATCGCAGATTGTGCCGGCACTGAAATCCTTCGCGTGCGAAATTCGATATTTCGTACTGCCGGTATCCCGCGGAGGCCAGACGCTCAATTGCCGTCTCGTACATTGCCCTGTCGAGCTTGTCATCGACGGGCGTAATTTCGCCTTTTTCCATCTGTTCGGTCAAGACGCTGCCCTGCTCATAAGTAAGGGCATACGCCGATATATGCGCCGGCGCCAGCCGGAGGGCTTCGCTAAGCGTGGTTTTCCATTCCGCAAGAGAAGAGCCGGGCAGTGCGTAAATCAGGTCCAGGCCGATATTCTCAAACCCAGCCAGACGCGCCGCGTCAACGCAGGCGTAAATATCCCCGACAGAATGCAGGCGTCCGAGAAATTCAAGCTGCCCCTGTATGAAGCTTTGAGCGCCTATCGAGACGCGGTTTGCGCCGAGGTCTTTGAGCGAGATGAACAGTTCTTTTGAATCCTGCGCGGGATTGACCTCTATGGTCAGCTCGGCATTTTTTTCAAGAAGGCCTGCTGTCCAGACTGCCAGCTCTTTGAGCAAAGAGGCTTCAAGAGAGCTGGGCGAACCGCCCCCAATATAGCCGGTGCAAAAACGCCCGCCAAACTCGTGCATCTGGAGTTCGCGTCGCAACTCCGAAAAGTACCGGCGTTGTAAATCAACGTCCCCGACGACAGAATAAAACGCGCAGTACCTGCATTTTCTTACGCAAAAGGGCACGTGAATATACAAGCCGCAGTCCGACGCCGTATCGCTGAATGAATGCGCCGCGTTCATTGCGGATTGCTGTCGGCCTGGGGTACTGTCTGGCAGGGCGCGGCCCTGTGTCCCAGCATTCGGCCTATCGCGGTCTGGTACCAGAGCCACCTGACAAAGCCGCTTAGCGCAAAGCCCGCAAACACAATTGTCGCCGCCATTTGCAGGCCGCAAAGATAAATCATTCCCACAAGCGCCGCCGACCAGAGCAGATGAGTAATCGGTTTTTTGCCGTGTAAATACTGATTGATAATGTGCGGGTAGCGAATCCTGCTGACCATCAGCGCCCCTGTGCCGATTAAGACAAAAGGCAGCAGATAGAGCGAACCTAACCTGCCGACTTCAAAGAGAAGAGTTCCTTTGGCCGGGTCTGTGGCAAGATGCTGATGCAGAACCACCATACTGGCAATGACTCCCGCGGCCGCGGGCGTCGGCAGGCCCGAAAAACTCATATGCGAGGTCTCGTCCTCGACGTTTTCGACATTAAATCTTGCCAGGCGGACAGTCGCGCAGCACAGATATACCGCCGAAGCCAGCCATATCAGCCGCTGCGCAAAATCCGCCAGCAGTTCCACCGACGGACTTAGCAGCACAGGCAGCGAAACAAACAGCAGCTTCAGACTCAAAAACGCCGGCGCCGCCCCGAAACTGATTACATCGCACAGGCTGTCGAGTTGGCCGCCGAAACTCGATGTCGAATGGCTCATCCGCGCCAGCCTGCCGTCGAGCATATCGGCAATCATCGCGACGAATATCATATAACCGGCGGACGCGAAATGCTCCGGCCCCCCGGAGGCAAGCCCAATCGCCGCAAAACCGCACACGCCGTTTATCAGCGTTACCAGCGAAGGCAGAATCGTTACATATTTAAGCCTTCGCTGCCTTACCCTGCGAAAGAAAAATCTGCCCCTCGGCCTGTCTTTGCGTCTGCTCATTCGTATCTTCCCAGCACAGTTACCCCCGCCCTGACCTTGTCGCCGACCTTAACGGTAAGCCTTACGTTTTCGCCGACCGGCACATAAAGCTCCGTCCGCGACCCGAACTTTATCATACCAAACCGCTGACCGGCGGCAAGCTCGCTGCCGGTTTTGGCCGCACAGACAATCCGCCT
>JBGSSG010000345.1:0-2994 GCA_041737185.1 Anaerohalosphaeraceae bacterium | reverse complement strand
GTCTCGAAGAGCACGAGAGCGTTCTGGAAAGCTTCGGGGTGGTGGTCTAGAAAACGGCGCAGGCCGAGAATATGCATGGCCAGCGAAGAGTTGCCGCGTCCCAAGTTGTTGACCGTGATGTTTTTGCCGGTCGCTTGTTCGGGGACAGAGTTGAAATGTGCCGCGGCGCAGGGATTAACGTATTCAAGTATGCCTTCTTCGTCTATGCAGAACACCGGCTGTTCAACCTTTTCGGAAAGAAAAAGGGCGCCTTCTCGGGCTGGATACCTAAGCTCCCGGATACTTTTAAGAACGGGTTGTCTTCTCCTTTTTGTCTGCATAGCCCTTTGGCCTATAGTAGTAATGAGAGTATATAACAAAAAGGGGGCAAAAGTTTATTGTGGAAACTACGTAATTATTGAGGACAAAAAAGACGCGTATATGCTGATTGCCCCGTGATGCGGCTGCTTTTTTGAAAAGGTCAACGATGTTTTTAATACTTTGTTGAAAGCCTTGACATAGCCGAAAAACCGTCATTCCGAATCCCCGCTTCCGGCGGGGTGAGGAATCCGTTAAACTCAGCAGATTCCTCGGCTGCGCCTCGGAATGACGCACTGAGTTGCGAATCCATTCAACAGTAATGAACAGCTTTTCAACAGAGCCTGTTCTTAACGGAATCATTTTTGGTGCGTCCTTTACTCGAAGCTTGCCGGCGTCGTTTCTCTGCGGGTTTATTTCCGCGCAGACTTTTCAATGCTTGTGAACAGATGCTTTAGCAAGACCCCCTGTAATTTGTGCAGCCTCATAAGGTGTTCCACGTACTCCGTTGCCCGAAGCCGCTCTTTGATTTCTGCCCCGTTAACCTTATGCGATTTGCCCCTTCCGCCGCCGGTTTCTTTAGACATTTGAAAAGCTCCTTATTGACCAAAGTTATATTTGCAGATAAAATGTTTAGATACAAATATCACAAACGCGAAATATGTCAAGCTGAAAATTCGCAAATATGGATAATACCGAAAATTTCTCAAAAAAAGCCTTCTTTGACCGTCTTTACCAATTGCGAATAAGCTATGCGGGCAAGCGAGGGCAAAAAAACTTTGCACAGGCAATCGGGCTAAGTCCCTCTACATACAACTATTACGAGAAAAACCGCCTGCCTCCGGCAGATGTGCTTGTGCGGATAGCTCAAGTGACCGGGGCCGACCTGAACTGGCTGCTTACAGGCAAAACCGATTTGAAAAATCCTGTTGTGGATGAAAATTCTTCCCGTTTTTCTAAACCAGGTATAGATAAAAAGACTGAAGATTCGCTTTTGAGAAATATCGAGGGACTGGTTTCTAAGGAGCCTGACGCATCTGCGATACTGTCGGCGTTTTTATCGCTTATAAAACGCAAGGACAGCCTTGAGCGGTCGATGGCGGAGCAGTCGTCTTTGGCAAATGATTCGCAGGCGGCGGGCGGTTCTAATCAAAAACAGGAAGAGTCAACCTTGTCTGAACAAACAGGTCCGGATGCCGACAGGGAATGCGGCTGGATACCCGTTCTCGGAAGAACTGCGGCAGGATTCATACATTGCTGGAAAGAACATATTCCCGAACCGTCCCAGGCTGTTACCGAGCTGAATGAGCTTGTTGAGAGTTATGTCGGGCAGTCCATCATTTCGTATGACAGTGCGCAGTTTCAGGTGGAGGCCCGGTCGAGACCTGCTACAGCCGGCCTTCGACAGGCGCAGGCCAATCTTGTTCAGACAGCGGAACGGCAGTCCGAAGGAGTTGTCGAGTTTCTTGACTGTGCCGTAGTTCGAAGGCTCTATCCTGACTGCTTTGCCCTGCGTATCGACGGCGACAGTATGGCCCCGCGCATTGGGGACGGGGATTTTGTACTGTTAAGTCCGTCCGTCCCGGCAGGACAGGGGGCGGTCGCGGTACTTCAGCTCAAGGGACAGATTGGGCTTACCTGTAAACTGATTCGATATGATGGGCAGAAGGTACACATGGTGCCTTTCAATGAAAGATATCAGACAAAGGTGGCGGATTGCGGGAAATTGCTCTGGGCGCTGGCTGTCCTCGGAACAGTGCGGCTTAGACAAAATGGCTGACTATATCCCTACCCATTGTCAAGACAAGAAACAGGGTACCAAGTTTTAAGGTGAATTCATCACTGCGTATTACAGCAGTTTGATTTTGTTGTCCGCATTGTCTTTGGTTACGCCATATTATACCTGTTCCAATGGATGTGAAGCCTGTATATGTATAGGTTCTAAGGACGATTATGCGATGAAATCGGGTAGAGGCTGTGTTTTGGGTAGGTATTAACGCCTAAAATATTTTAGAAAAATTGATGATATTATAGGATAAAGCCGATAATACAGTCAGTAATTTTTCTTTTAAGGACTTATTCGGGCTTTAATCAGGAGAAAGAAAGCAGAATAGTCTGTCACAACAATGGCAACACGCTCGCGGCAGTGATGGGATTTTATAATGGAGGCGGCTGTGCCGGATTTATCAATGCTCTGCAGGAAGCGGTTTACGTTATTTATTTTCATAGGGGACAAAACTGCTGCGCGGCATGCTGTGTCGATAAAACGTTAAAACAGGGTTCAAAAATAAGAGGAGAGGGCAAAGGGAATTGGTTTTCCGTGTAAAAAAGGTAAACCAGCATATTTGAAAGGAGACGAGTATTATGTGGTCATCGTATGAAAGAAAGAGGAACACTCCGGCAATCAGGTTAAATTTCTGCGCAATACTTCAAGTGTTGCTGCTAACGGCGTTTGTCGGAGCCGAAGTAAAACCAGCAGAAGTTAAACATTACAGAATTACTTCAACTATAGAATATGCCGGCCAGGGGCAGTTCAGAGACCAGCTTGATACTTTTCTAACGGCTAAGAAGCAATTCCTGTCTAACGAGAAAACACATTATGTTATCTCGATAGTTAATCCCGGTCCGGGCGCCGGGAATCAGGATTCCGGTCGGTCTTTGTTTAAGGAAGTTTCGTTTGATATAGAAAATGGCAGG
>JBGSSG010000337.1:0-6496 GCA_041737185.1 Anaerohalosphaeraceae bacterium | reverse complement strand
AGGAAGGCACAAGCGGCCGCGCCTGGACAATCATCGACAGTCTGATTGCAAACTCAGAGTACAACGCCGCGGTAAAGGCTGCGACTTATCATTATATCGACCAGGCGGGCGCCTGGCCAACTGCGGCCCAGATTGCCTTCGGAAAGCCGATGTGGTGCAGCGAGGACTCCGTAAGCGGAGGCAGTTGGGCAGACGGACGGGATATCGTCGCCCGAATGAACCGGCTGTACATAAACGGGAAAATCACGAAAATGCAGTTATGGTGTCCGGTTGACAGTTGCGCAGAGGGGGTATTGCTCGGCGGTGTCGGAGCGATGCGGGCGGATACGCCGTGGTCGGGATATTACAGCGTCCTGCCGGCAATATGGGGCATAGCCCATTACACACAGTTCGCAGAGCCGGGTTGGGTATATATCGAAAGCGGCTGCGGCATACTGGCCGACGGGGGCAATTACGTAACTTTGAAAAACCCGGCCAACGGTGATTACAGCATCATCATTTACGCTGAACAGGCCCAGACTCTTACATTCAATCTGTCGGGCGGGCTGTCAACAGGCACGGTGCGAGTCTGGAAATCAACTTCTTCAAGCCAGTTTATTCAGCAGTCAAATATCGTGCCGTCCGGCGGTTCCTTTGCCTTATCGTGTACTGCTGATTCGCTGTATTCGCTGACGACCACCACAGGCCAGCAGAGGGGAACGACGCCTAATGCAATCCCGGCGCAGAGCGGATTTCCGCATCCTTATTCGGAGGATTTTGAAAGCTGCGCAATCGGGGCAACTCCCAAATACCTGTCCGATATGCAGGGTACATTTGAAACGGCCTCCTGCAAAGGCGGGCGGACAGGCAAGTGTCTCCAGCAGATAGTTCCGGCCATCGGCTATACCTGGGGCTACGACTGGTGCAACCCGACGGCTACCATGACGATAATACCGACCTCGACGAGTCTTGATAACTACGAGTTAAGCTCGGATGTTTATATCGAAAATGGAGAAATCTATCTGGCAGTCCGCAAAGGCGGCACGCAGAAATTCTGCGGTTACGCGTTTGTTCTCGAAAAGGACGGCGAATGGCAGCTTTATTTCGACGATACACAGGACAACAATCAGGTTCTCAACCGCGGACATATAGCGGGATTCGACGGGGCCAAATGGCACAATGTCAGGATACGATGCACCGGCAGCAGGATTGACGCTTATGTCGATAATATCAGAGCCTGTACGATTACAGACGCCAAGCGGGCAATGGGACAGCCCTGTATCGGAGGCAGCTTTGACATGAATCAATATGATAATATCTCCGTTGCGCCTATCGGTCCCGTCTGGACGGGCATCAATCAGTCGGACCCTTCGGTGGTCTATACAGGCTCGTGGTGGTATTACGCCGGCTCGTGGTTTCTCAACGGCGACTGCACGTATTCCAATGTTGCAGATGCGACGGTAACGTTCCCATTCTACGGCAGATTCGGAAGGGTTATCGGGACAAATCGTTATGACTGCGGGTATATGGATGTGTATGTCGATAATGTGTACAAGGCCACAATCGACTGCTACAGCCCGACAGAGGATAATCAGCTTGTTCTTTATCAAACCGACCAGTTAGCCCCTGGCAATCACACAATCAAGGTGGTCGTCAAAGGCCAACAAAATCCCGCCAGCACCAACGATACGATTATAATGGAGGGATTTTCTTCATCGACCAGTCCAGTCTGTCCGGCGGCGCCGGTAAATATGGCGTTGTCGGCTGCGGCCTCGGCGTCCAGTTATTACCAAAACAACACGACCTGGTCAGCGGAGAAGGCTAACGACGCAAGCTATCTGACGCGATGGAACTCCAACACTGCCAACAACTGCTGGCTTGAACTGGATTTCGGCCAGACGGTTTCTTTCGCCTGTACGCGCATAACCGAAATTTATGACCGAATTACCAGCTACAAGATACAATACTTTGACGGGTCGTGGCAAGACGCCTGCGTTGGGACAACGATAGGCGATTCCAAAATCGACGTATTCCCCGCAGTAACCGGCAGCAAAGTCAGGCTTTATGTTGTCAGCGCAACGGTGGTGCCGAGCGTTTACGAGTTTGAGGTGTACGCCGAGGCGGGCGATGCCGACATCAACCACAGTGGAAATGTGAACTTCAGCGACCTTATAGAATTTTCGGCCAATTGGCTCGAAAGCGGCTGCGGCTTGTGCTGCGATTGTTATGGCTCCGATTTGTTTCACGACGGCAAAATCAGCATTGAAGATATCAGCGAACTGTCAATGTATTACAATCCATAAAAAAAGCGGCCCGAAAGCTTTTCCTTTTGCTTTCCTCGTCTAAGAACTACGAACCACGAACTTTTACCCGCCGCAGGCGGGACGAACTTTTTTATTCCGGTTTCCGCGTTGACACGCAGAATTGTCCCATCTTCATCATCGCATCATTGAGCTTGTCCATCGAGCCGTCTAATTTAGTAAAAGCATCAACTAATTCCAGCAGTTCCGCATCGGCTGGCTTCTCGCCGTAGTGATGTTCGACGTTGACAATACCGGCGTCTAAGCCGTACTCCATCGCCTTGGCCACATAAGCCCGGCAGATGCCTACTTTGCGGCCCGGCAGGTCCCGGCAGCAATTGCTCACGCCGAGCGAAAAATGACACTGCTTCATCTGCGGGTCGGACTTGATACTCTTAATCGTGTTAAACGCACGGTAGGTATAACCCGGCACGCCCGGCTCCATCGGCATATCTATCGCCAGCGGGAAAACCGTCGAATCGAAGAAAATTTCCTCCGGCTTGAAGCCGAATTTCATCGCCTTGTCATAAAGCTTCTTTGCCAGGCCGAACAACTCATCGACAGAATGTGAGCCGCCCGGCCCGGTGGGCTTGTCCTCGCTTACCAGCAGGACGATGAACGAAAAATCAAATTCCTTCTTGAGCGGCATCATTTTATCCGCCGTATATATCTTGATGGAATTCAGCAGCGGAGGCTTAACCGGCCGGTCGGTGTTGTACCATTCCTTTAAGCCCGTAATCAGGACTTCGTCATTGCTGCTGTCCACACATATCGGCACCCCCCTGCCGTATTTGCGGACCAGTTGAACGTAATGTTTTATCATTTTAGCAGCAAGCTGCGGGTCGGATTCGCCGAAAGCGTCGAGATTGACCGCGATATAACTTGCTCCGTCCCGGGCCTGGCCCTCGACCAGTGCGCGGACATAATCCAGCGGCCCACTCGGCTTGCTGTAAGCGTCGGAGCCGAGGGCCTGCAGTTCCTTCATAATCGCGCCGGTCTTTGGTATCGAGGCGTGAATCGCCTCGCCGATTTCAATCAGCGGCCTTTTCATCGTATGGTCCTTTGCAAATAGATAGTTCACAATCGAGCTTGTGTGCTCAAGGGCCGGAATCCTCGGCGGATTTGTCGTCTGCCTCAAAAGCTCACGCCCGCCGGGCCGTGCCGACGCCGACGAATAAATCTTTTCCCCGATGCACAGCCGCTCAAGATTATTGCCGCAATACCCGTCAACCGTCGCGTCCCCGCACGGCGCGTTATCCATACCTTTTTCGCACCCGCCTATCGTGCAGTACCCGAAATTCTCCGGCAGGAAACAATCCCCGCACTCCTGGCAGTCGAACGCAAGGTACTTAAAGACCTTTTCTACGGCGTTAAAAGTCTTGTATGTAAAGCCTTTCCCGCGGTCGGCGCGCAAAAATCGCATTATTGACCGAAACGCTCGAAAGCCCCTGTATTGGGGGTCAAGAATGGCCCGGTGCATAAAATCAAAAAATCTTTCGCCGAATTTTCTTTTCGTCTTTGAAAGCCCGACGGCTTTGCCGTTGTCGTCGTAAAGATAAAAAGTCTTCTCGGCGGGCCAGTAAAGATTATCCTTGTACTGCCCCCAGCCCTCGCCGATTTCGTCGGCCCTGCGCAAAATCCGCACAAAAACCTCGTAATCGTGCACGCCTCCGATATCCACTCCCGCTGCGCCGATTGACTTGTACATCGCGACCTGCTGGGCCGCCCGTTCGATGTGCTCATCAACCGTTTCGGATTGCAGCTTTGCCAGCAGCGCATCGCTCACAAAACAGCCGGGCAGCTTTATATCGTGCATCAGCCTTGGCGCGGGGGTCAGCGTAGTCAGCCAATAGACATTTCCCAGCACCGGCACATCAATCGAATTATCCTTCATATAACGCATCAGCTCGACCGATTTCTTCCAGTCCCAGCCGACCTGCGTTATAAGAAACTGCGCACCGTCGGCAATCTTCTTTTCC
Source organism: Anaerohalosphaeraceae bacterium (assembly GCA_041737185.1). GTDB lineage: Bacteria > Planctomycetota > Phycisphaerae > Sedimentisphaerales > Anaerohalosphaeraceae > JBGSSG01. The sequence goes on along the minus strand of JBGSSG010000337.1, from coordinate 2,238 downwards.
ATCTTGTAATACTGCTGCACAAGCGAGCCTTCGGTGTATTTGAAAGGCGAAACGGCGGCCCCTGCGAAAAACTGATGCGCAGTTTCAAGCTTGCCGGGTCTGGCCTTTACAAGCGACTCGCGGTTTAACTTCCCCATCAGGCCAAGCAGACCGACTGATTCGACCTCAAAGACTCCCTGCGCACCGGCAGGCTTATCGCCGGTCAGGGCGAGAACAGACTCAACGCCGCGCTGACGGAAACCTGCCAGCGAGCTTGTAAGGCTGTCGGTATTGCTGTCTTTGCAGCTTAAATGAGGAATAAAGTCCAGGTCGCCCAAAAGCTTCTGCTGTGAAACTACCGCAAGTGCATCCGAAGGGTCGATATTGGCGACACCGCCGGGGTTTTGCGGCAGAGTTATACCGACAAAGTTATAACCCTGCGGTATCGAAGCGTTCCCGTCTGACTGGTATGCCTTTAAAAACTTTTCAATGGGGCCAAAATTGTACCCCGGCCCGCCAGTCAGTTCTGCAACTACCGCAAATTCACCCTGCCTCAATCCGTCTTTGAGTCTTTTGCCAGCCATAGACATATCCTCCGTAAATTTTAAACGATATCAAAAGTCCTTTTGTGCCGAGTAATTATATGAAAAAAGCCCGGTTTCAATACTGAAAACAAATCTTTTTTTTGCAGTATTCTGCTAAGAACAAGCTTTTTTTTGTTTTCCGCAGGGAAAGTCACCTTTATTGTGGAAAACTTGTTAAAAACCAGACCTGTCGCCGGCAATAATGCCGCTTATTCCGGGTAAACTACCAAAGTTTTTCCCTTCGTCTCTTAAAAAATATCCGCCCGAAAACCATAAAAATCCTTTAACAAACATAACCTGCTGTTTTAGCGAGACTTACGAATTTGTCTATTTTTACAGGCATATACACATACCGACCGGTCGGCATTCTTGCAAGGAGCTAAAGATACTTACGCATATTAACAATAAAATTCTTAAATTGTTCATTGTCGGTGGATAACCCACATTGGAAGCCTTTTTCACCTAACTTTATTTGCCTGTAAGACTTGGGTGAGCCTGGCAGCCAAAACCGGAGTATGTACCGCCTGTTTTATCCGCAGTATTTCAGAATTTTTTCCTTAAGCTGTCTGCAGGTTTGCTCGGCATTCTGTGCCTTGTTTGCCGCCGAGCATATCGCTATCGTCCGTGCGCCTGCCTCAAGTACCCGGCCTATATTTTCCATACTGATTCCGCCTATGGCAACAGCGCCAATAGAATTATCATTCAAACGCTCGATTGCCTGGCGGACATATTCAAGTCCCACAGGTGCAAGTCCTGTCTTTGTCTGACTGTCAAAAACCGGCCCGATGCCGACATAATCACACCCAGCGGCAATCGCCGCATCCAACTGTTCCATCGAATGTGTGCTGACTCCGACAATCAAGGGCCTGTCAGCCAGCCGTTGAACCTGTTCTGTAGGCAGGTCGTCCTGTCCAAGATGAACGCCGTCGGCCTTTGCCATCAACGCGATATCAGGCCGGTCATTTATGATGCTGATAATCCCTGCGCTGCCGCACAATTCAGTGAACCGGCAGGCCAGGCTTAAAAACCCTGCGTCAGAAATGCCCTTTGCCCGAAGCTGAAGACAATCCGCCCCGCCTTTAGCACACCGGCCGGCCAAATCAAGCACACCGGCATCCTGTTTGCGGCCATCCACATCAATCAGCACGTACAGACGAACCTGTCTGAACTTTTCCCTGCAATGCTGAGCAAGGTAAATCTTTTTTTCGAGCGTGTAGGCCTCAAAACGCAGCGATTCAATATTGCCGGCAAGCTGGGGGTCAAAGGTCTGTGCGGCCTCACTGGTCGCCCTTAATGCCTCCGGCAGCCGCTTTGCCGCCGCTGTAAAACAATCATTCAAGCTGATTCGCTCAAGCTGCCCGCACACCTTCAGATTTCGGCCTACGTCGCCTTGCGAATCCCTGCTGCATAAAAGCCCAGCGGCGTCTAACTTCGAGATATGTCCGCAAAGCCGGTGGCGAAGCTCTTTTACCCGCCCGCTAAGAGCCTGGTCGTTGAGAAAAAACCGGCAGAAATCCTCCATCACCCGCAGCGCTTCGCGGGCCCGGTTGAAATTCGCATCCAGTATCCGATATACGGCTCTATCCATAGAAAGCGATTATAAAGCCGGCCCGGCAAAAACGACAGGATTTTCCGCCGGCCTGTGCCGTCGAAATAAGCGCAAAAAAAAGAGCTG